>NZ_JBFUHK010000003.1:0-190338 GCF_056402435.1 Rahnella sp. P4_A8
AACTACCTCTTTTATAGACTGACTATAACTGCAAATATTAAATACCAGAAACAAAGCATCACAGATATATCCGATAGCCAAATACGGTCATAATCATCTATTGTTGTTATGTATAGATAAAAGGAGCGTACATGACCACAGCACTGCTGATTTTAAATGGAAAAGGTGCAGCCATCGAAGAACTGCGCGAAGCGGTGAACGCGCTGCGTGCCGAAGGCGTGAAGCTGGAAGTACGGGTCACCTGGGAACACGGTGATGCGGCGCGTTATGTCGCTGAAGCCATAGAACTGGGCTGTGAAACCGTGATCGCCGGTGGAGGTGATGGCACCATTAACGAAGTGGCAGGTACGCTGGCGCAAATTGACGGTGTCAGACCGGTTCTGGGGATTGTGCCACTGGGGACGGCGAACGATTTCGCCACCGCCTGCGGTATTCCCCCGACGCCGGAACAGGCGTTACAACTGGCGGTAAAAGGCCGGGCCGTCGATATTGATCTGGCATGCGTCAACAGCCAGCATTTCTTCATCAACATGGCGACCGGCGGCTTTGGGACGCGTATCACTACGGAAACACCGGAAAAACTGAAAGCAGCTCTGGGTGGTGTTTCCTATTTCATCCACGGACTTTTACGCCTGGATACGCTCAAAGCTGACCGCTGCGAAATTAAAGGCCCTGATTTTCAGTGGGAAGGCGATGCGCTGGTTATCGGCATCGGTAACGGCCGACAGGCCGGTGGCGGGCAACAAATTTGCCCGGACGCGCTGATCAACGACGGCCTGTTGCAGCTACGCCTTCTGACATCAGAAGAGCTGCTGCCTTCATTCCTGCGCAGTCTGCTCAGCAATGAAGAAAATAAAAACATCCTTTCTGCCAGTCTGCCGTGGCTCGAAATCACCGCGCCGCACGACATGACCTTCAACCTCGACGGCGAACCGCTGACCGGCAAACAGTTCCGTATCGAAGTGTTGCCTGATGCCATCCAGTGCCGCTTACCCCCTCAGTGCGAACTGCTCGGCTGATATTATCCCTTCTCATTGTTCATTCTCTGTACTGTGATCCATCTTGCAGTACAGAGGAATTCTGCCCTTATTTTTGTGATCCCATCCGATAAAACCCACTTCACATACTTGTATGGTAGAGGTGCATTACCTAATTTTAATCTGCCGATGTCGCTGAATAATTCATTCATGAATTTTTTGCGGGCAAAAACGACGTATTTCTTTTTACGACTCTTATTTATCCGGTGACGGAATGCAGGGGTAGTATGATTAATCACGATAAAGAAAGACCGATATCGGTAAAAAATATGCTGGCTTACGGCGGAGGAGATTTCTTCGGCGGCGGTTGTTTTGCGGTTTTGGGTCTGTGGATAATGTTTTTCTATACTACCTATGCAGGATTAAGCCCCGCAGAGGCCGGTGCCGTTATTGCGACAGCACGTCTGCTGGATGCTTTTTTCGATCCGCTTATGGGGTATGTCACGGATAATTTCTATCGTAATCCGCTGGGTAAAAAATACGGCCGCCGCGGTTTCTTCTTCTTATTTGGTGCTCCGCTGATTATGGTGACCTACATTATTATGTGGGTCAGCGGCATGGGATTCTGGTACTACCTTTTCACTTATATTCTATTCTATGCTGCTTATACGCTGGCAATTGTGCCTTATGAAACACTGGCAGCGGAAATGACATCCAGTTTTAAAATGCGCACCAAACTGACTGGCGTCAGAATGTTCTTCTCTACCGGTGCCGCGATATTAGCGGCCTGGTTACCCGGCCGGATCATTGCCTATCTCGGTGAAGATTCATCGTCATCATTTCTGATTATGGGGGTGATTTTTGGCGTGCTGTTTGCCGTGGTGATCCTGATGCTTTACTTCTACACCTGGGAGCGTCCGATCCTGGTTGACGTCGCTGCGCCGAAACTTTCTTTCCGCCGTGACATGAAACATCTGTTTAAATCCCTGATTTCGACGATGAAAGTCCGCACCTTCCGTCAGCATGTCGGGATGTATCTTGGCGGTTATGTCGCCCTCGACGTGCTCGGTGCGGTGCTGGCCTACTACATTATTTTTGTCCTCGGGCAAAACGCCGTGACCGCGTCGAATGCCATGACGTTAATGACTCTGGTGCAGTTTGTCTGCGTCGCCTTGTTTATTTTCCTGTGTATGAAATTAGGCAACGGGGCTTCTTACCGCATCGCACAGCTATTTATGCTGGGCAGTGTCGGGTTATTTTTAGCCATTCATTTATTACAATTGCCTTTTAATATGGCGCTGCTTTATCTCTCCGTCATTTTAATGGGCGTTGGCCGTTCGGGTACCAGTTATGTTTGCTGGAATATCTACAGCTTTATTCCCGATGTGGATGAAATGCTGACCGGAAAACGGCGCGAAGGGATATTCGCCGGGGTAATGACATTTGTACGCAAAGCCGTTCAGGCGGTGGCGTTATTTGGAGTTGGCCTGTTATTACAGCATTACGGATTTACACCGAAAAGCGCAACGCAACCGGTCGAAGCTGTTTACGGCATCACGCTGGTATTTGGCGCAGGTTCCGTCATTTTCCTGCTGGTAGGGTTATACAGCTCAATGAAATTCCGTCTCACCCGACATAACCATGCGTTGCTGGTCAGTGAAATTGAGCGGCTGAAAGCCGGCGGCAGTAAATACGATGTTACACCAGAAGCCCGTTTAGTTGCCGAGCAACTTACCGGCTGGCCGTACGAAAAATGTTGGGGTGATAATAATATTCTTATCCAGACAGAAGAATTATCCCCTCTGACGCCTGATGATCTCTCAACCGGAGCCAACCATGCCAAGAATTGAATTCAGCATGATGCAACAGACCATCTTCCGCGCCCTGCAAAAAGCCGGTCTGGATGAAGAAAGCGCACATACCTGTGCACGAATCCACACAGAGTCCAGTTGCGACGGCATTTCATCCCATGGGCTGAACCGTGTGGCGCGCTTTGTCGATTACGTTAAAAAAGGCTGGATTGATATTCATGCCAAACCAGAGCTGGAAAAATCCCTTGGCGCCATCGCCATCTACAACGGTAACCGCGGGATCGGCATTACCAACGCCCTGTTTGCCGTCGAAAAAGCGGCGGAGATGGCAAAAGAATACGGCGTCGGCATTGTCGCACTGAAAAACAGCAGTCACTGGATGCGTGGCGGAAGTTATGGCTGGCATGCGGCAGAACAAGGCATGGCGGCGATTTGCTGGACGAATACTGAATCCTGTATGCCTGCGTGGGGCGGCAAAACCCCCCGTGTGGGCAACAACCCGTTCGTGATGGCCGTGCCCCGGGCCAAAGGCCCGATCGTGCTGGATATGGCGATGTCACAATATTCCTACGGTAAATTGCAGGTCACGCGGCTGAAAAAGGAAAAACTGCCGTTCCCCGGCGGCTACGATAAAGAGGGGAATCTCACAGACGATCCTGGCCCAATCGAGGCCTCCATGCGTATTTTACCGACGGGTTACTGGAAAGGCTCCGGCCTGGCAATTGTGCTCGATGCTATGGCCGCGCTGTTGTCTGCCGGATCGCCCACCAATGAGATCGACAAAATAGGCAAAGGCAGTTGTACCGGCGCCAGCCAGATTTTTATGGTGTTTGACCCGACACAACTCGGTGGTGCCGAATTCACCGAACGCATGGCCGACAGCGTTGCAGACTATGTGAATCAGTCCGACCCCGCCGAAAACAGCCGCGATGTCCGTTATCCGGGCCAGACTGCCGCTTCCAACCGCGAAGAAAACCGCCGTTTTGGCATCCCGGTCGATGAAGCCGTATGGGATGAAGTGGTACGGCTGGCGGAATAGTTGCCGCTCTTTCACGTTAAATCACGCCTGTTAATAGCAGGCGTTTTGTTTTTAATCCCCGCAACATTTCCCTCACAAAGTGTGATCCTCTCCGGCAAAAAACGATAAACATACTTGTATGGTAGTTAGGATGAGGCGTATTTATAACCACAGAAAATGCATCCTACTTTTACTGCAGAAGGTCGTAACCGATGAAAATCGTGAATGCTGAAGTTTTTGTCACTTGTCCGGGACGCAACTTTGTTACGTTGAAAATCACCACTGACAGCGGACTGACTGGCATTGGTGATGCCACGCTGAACGGCCGCGAGTTACCGGTCGCGTCATATCTGAAAGATCATGTGTGTCCGCAACTGATTGGCCGTGATGCGCATCAGATTGAAGACATCTGGCAGTTTTTCTACAAAGGCGCTTACTGGCGTCGCGGCCCGGTCACTATGTCGGCGATTTCTGCCGTGGACATGGCGTTATGGGACATCAAAGCCAAAGCCGCCAACATGCCGTTGTACCAGTTGCTCGGCGGTGCATCCCGCACCGGCGTCATGGTTTACTGCCACACCACCGGCCATTCCATTGATGAAGTGCTCGACGATTACGCCAAACATAAAGAGCTCGGTTTCAAGGCGATCCGCGCACAATGCGGTGTTCCGGGCATGAAAACGACTTACGGCATGGCGAAAGGCAAAGGTCTGGCCTACGAACCGGCGACGAAAGGTAACTGGCCGGAAGAGCAGTTGTGGTCGACGGAAAAATACCTCGATTTCACGCCAAAACTGTTCGAAGCCGTGCGTGATAAATTCGGTTTCGACGAACATCTGCTGCACGACATGCACCACCGTCTGACCCCCATCGAAGCAGCGCGCTTTGGCAAAAGCATCGAAGAATATCGCCTGTTCTGGATGGAGGATCCGACCCCCGCTGAGAATCAGGAATGCTTCCGTTTGATCCGCCAGCACACAGTGACCCCCATTGCGGTCGGCGAAGTGTTCAACAGCATCTGGGATTGCAAGCAGCTTATCGAAGAACAGCTTATCGACTATATCCGCACCACACTGACGCACGCTGGCGGTATCACCGGCATGCGCCGCATCGCTGATTTCGCTTCGTTGTATCAGGTGCGTACCGGTTCCCACGGCCCTTCTGACCTTTCGCCGATTTGTATGGCCGCAGCCCTGCACTTCGACCTGTGGGTGCCGAACTTCGGCGTGCAGGAATACATGGGTTATTCCGAGCAAATGCTGGAAGTCTTCCCGCATAACTGGACGTTCGACAACGGCTACATGCACCCGGGCGAAAAACCGGGGCTGGGCATTGAGTTTGACGAAAAGCTGGCCGCGAAATATCCGTACGAACCGGCGTATCTGCCGGTGGCCCGTCTGGAAGACGGCACTTTGTGGAACTGGTGAGGGAGCGAAAAATGAACAGTGTCGTTATTCAGAAACCTGGAAAGTTAGTCATCGAGCAACGTGCTTTGCCGGTACCTGCCGCCGGTGAGGTACGAGTTCGGGTCAGTCACGCGGGCATCTGTGGTTCAGATGTTCATATTTATCACGGTCACAATCCGTTTGCGAAATATCCACGGGTAATCGGCCATGAGTTTTTCGGCCACATCGACAGCGTCGGTGAAGACGTAGACGTCAAACGTATCGGCGAGCGCGTGGTTATCGATCCGGTCGTCAGCTGTGGACATTGTTATCCGTGCTCGATTGGCCGCCCGAATGTCTGTGCAGAACTGCAGGTTATCGGCGTCCACCGCGACGGCGGTTTCAGTGATTACGCCTGTGCGCCAGCGAAAAACGCTTATGTGGTGCCGGAAATAATCCCGGACAAACTCGCCAGTATGGTCGAGCCGTTTACTATTGCGGCCAATATCACGGCGTTTCTACAACCGACGCCGCAGGATACCGCGCTGATATACGGCGCCGGCCCGATGGGGCTGACGGTGATTCAGGTGCTGAAAGGCGTTTATGGTGTGCAGAAAGTGATTGTCGCTGACCGTATCGACGAACGGTTGCAGATGGCGCAGGCCAGCGGCGCAGACTGGATCATCAACAATAGCGAACGCAGCGTGGCTGATGAACTGGCCGCTGAAGGTGTGCGACCAACGCTCATCGTCGATGCCGCCTGCCATCCGGCGATTTTGCAGGAAGCTATTCTGCTGGCGTCTCCGGCAGCACGTATCGGTATGATGGGTTTCTCCGGCGAGCCCAGCCTGGTCACGCAGCAAAGCATTACCAGCAAAGAGATTTCACTGTTTTCTTCACGCCTGAACAGTCACCGGTTCCCCCAGGTGATTGAATGGATGGAGCAGGGAAAAATCGCACCCGAAAAACTGGTGACGCACTGGATGCCCGCCAGCGAAGTGGAAGCGGCATTAACGCTGTTTGAGAAAGATCAGCGTTCCTGCTGCAAGGTTTTACTGACATTCTGATTTTTTGATTTTTTTTATACAAGACGGGAAGATCTCAAATATCTTCCCGCCTCCCGTACCTCATATTCTACCTATAAAAACGCAACACTATTAAAACGACACCTACAAGTGGAGCATACATTTATGTTTAAGAACCTACGCTGGATCATCGTATTCTTGCTGTTCTTGGTTTACATGATCAATTACCTCGACCGCGTTGCGCTGTCGATTACTGTGCCTATGATAGAAAAAGAACTGACCATTAATCCCGAACAATTCGGCATGATATTTGGCAGCTTCTTCTTTGGTTACGCAATATTTAACTTTATCGGTGGCCTGGCCGTGGATAAATTCGGTCCGACGCTGGTAATGGGATTAGCCGTCGGCTTATGGTCAGTATTTTGCGGCATGACCGCTATCGCGACCGGTTTTTATTCCATGCTTATTTTACGGGTATTATTCGGCATGGCCGAAGGCCCGATCTGCGCCTCAGCAAATAAGATGATTAACGGCTGGTTCCCGAAGAAACAGGCGGCAACCGCGATGGGCTTGCTCAGCGCCGGTTCTCCCCTCGGCGGTGCAGTGGCCGGGCCGATTGTCGGGTATCTGGCGATTTCCTTCGGCTGGCGTCCGGCGTTTATGGTCATTGCCAGTATCGGGATCGTCTGGATGGTCGTGTGGTTCTTTACCGTTGCCGATAATCCGCTGAAAAGTAAACGCGTTTCACCGGAAGAATTGCGTTTAGTTGATGAAATGAAGAACGAGCATTTAAGCGAAGAAGAGAATATGGCGCAGGCCGCACATGGTCTGGGCTATTATTTACGTCAGCCGATTATTCTGGTTACGGCATTTGCGTTCTTCTGCTACAACTATATTTTATTTTTCTTCCTCAGCTGGTTCCCGGCTTACCTGGTTCAGGCACATGGCCTGAATATCAAAGAGATGAGTCTGACAACGGTTATTCCGTGGATTGTCGGTTTTGTCGGCCTGGCATTGGGCGGTTATATTTCTGATAAGATTTTCAATATTACCGGCCGTTTGTTATTGTCGCGTAAAATTATATTAGTGGTCAGCCTGTTAGCCGCGGCTATTTGTGTCGCCCTCGCCGGTATTGTCACCAGCGTGGTGCCAGCAGTCATTCTGATGTCAGTGTCTATTTTCTTCCTGTATACCACCGGTGCGATTTACTGGGCGATTATTCAGGATGTGGTGCATAAATCCCGCGTCGGCGGCACCAGCGGATTTATTCATCTGGTCGGCAGCGTCTCGGGCATCATTGGTCCGGTCGTGACGGGTTTCATTGTGCAAAACACCGGACGTTTTGACAGTGCCTTTATTCTCGCTGGCGGCGTCGCCGCACTGGGTGCAATGCTGGTGTTCTTCGTGATTAAACCGCCAAAACACCTGCCCGACTCCACTCTGTCTCACAACTGATATTCTGAATACCAATGCTGCTCCCTGCCACAGGGGAGCGGCATTTTTCCCTATTTGCTGATTGTAATCTTACATTAACGCGATGCTGTTCATTCCGGGAGCGCCCTTTCCGCCATCTGCACAATCTGTACCCGGTACGCCATGCTTGCCATACTGCCCATCACTCAAAAGCCGTCAGAGCACATTTCAGGCGTAATGCATGAATCTTTGTAACACTGCGGTATTATTTTGATGGCAAAGTAAATTCCTTATTCTTCCTGACGCAACTGAGGGTGTTATGGCTTATATCATGGTGTTTTTGTCTTCGTTATTTATGGTGGGCTCAGTTTATGCGGCATCGGTGCCGGCCACAGCGATCTCTTCTCTCACAACGGCGATGAACGAACGCATGGTGGATATGAAAGACGTGGCGGCTTATAAAGCGGCAAATCATTTACCGGTCGAAGATTTGGTGCGTGAAAAGAAGGTTCTCTCTCTCGCGCAGACTGAAGCGGAAGAGGCAGGACTTGACCCGCACTCGGTGCTTCCTTTTATTCAGGCGCAGATGGACGTCGCCAAAGCTATCCAGTACCGCTATTTTGCTGACTGGTTATCGCAGCCCGATATGGGGGACAAACCGAAAAGCCTCGATAGGGTCAGGGACTCCATCTCTGCACAGGATAAGCAAATTTTGAGCGCCATTAGTCAGCGCCTGTTGGCCGGCGGGTTCAGTGAGGAAGATAAATCAGAGATTATGATTCTGCTGCATGCGCCGCAGCTAACCGAAGTGGATAAAGCGCGTCTGGTCCAGGGGTTATCCGGGATCAGACGCGTGAAACAGGCTGAAGGATGACGGTTTTATTCGTCCACCCAAACCCGCATCTCTCCTTCCCCACGATTCGCCCAGGTAAAGTACGGCACAAAGGTTATGGTTTGCGGTACCGTTTGTTGCGCTGGCGGATTGTAACGATACAGTGGCTGCTGACTGGCCTGAACGGATGTCCGGCGTTCGCCCTGTGTCTGCAATAAGGTTTTACCGGCGAACAATCCGCTGCCGGAAATCAGACGGAATTGCGCATCACCCGGCAGGCGGATGTTATGCAGTTCACTGCCGTTGTCAGCCTGCTCAAGGCAATACACCAGCGGCCCGCGCTGCACTGCCACTTTCCCCGCAACATGCCGCAACAGCGCGTTGCCTTTCACCCGCATCACCGGCATCGGCAGCATCATTTCAATGCGATCGCCTTTCTGCCATTCCTGCGTCAAACGCAAATATCCACGTTGCGTCAGGCTGGTCAGTTCAAGCGGGTTGCCATTGAGCGTGACCTGCGGACTGGCGCACCAGTCAGGTAAACGCAGCGCCAGCGTGGCTTCCAGTGGCTGATCGGTATCGATTTCAATCAGCACGCCTTCTGCCCACGGATAACCGCCGGACTGTTTCAGTCGCAACGCCTTTCCGCCGATGGTCGCTTCGACATCACTGCCGATATACAGATTGATATCCACACCGTCCGGGCGCTGGGTATAGATATAATGGCCGAGCGACGCCAGCAGACGCGCAATATTCGGCGGACAGCAGGCACAGCCGAACCAGCGCTGACGTACCGGTTTTACGTGGTCATAAATATGGTTGAACGGAATGCTTTTCGGATGCACTTCCAGAGGATTCACATAAAAGAAATGTTTGCCGTCGAGCGCCATACCGGCCAGCACGGTGTTATAAAGCGCACGTTCCATCACATCGGCATAACGGCTGTCAGAATCCATCTGCAACATACGGTTGGCGAACATCATCAGGCCAATCGATGCGCAGGTTTCGGTGTAAGCCGTGTCGTTGGGTAAATCATAGTCGGAAGAAAACGCCTCACCGCTGCTTTGCGAGCCGATTGAACCGGTGATGTACATCTGCCGCTGGGTCATGTTTTCCCACAATCGCTGGCACACCTCGCGTTTTTCCTGATCCTGACTCAACCGCGCCAGATGCGCCACACCGGCATACAGATACACAAAACGCACCGCGTGCCCGATGGCCGTTGTCTGCAAAGCCACCGGTACATGCGCCTGACTGTAGGCCTTATCTTTCACCATCCACGCCGGACCGTAAGTATTCCAGTGCGAGGTTTTTCCACGTTTCTCATATTCGATATCGTAGAAATGCGGCTGTGTGCCGCGCTGTTCAACAAAATAGCGGGTCAGTTCGAGATATCGCGTTTCGGCAGTTTGTTCATACAAACGCATCAGCGCCAGTTCAATTTCCGGATGCCCCGGATAGCCATGCAGTTGCTGTTCGCCCGGCCCGAAAACGTCTGCAATGTGATCCGCCAGTTTGCAGACAATCTCGAGTAACCGGGTTTTGCCGGTCGCCTGCGCATAGGCCACACCCGCTTCAATCAGATGTCCGGCGCAGTAAAGCTCATGACATTCAGCCAGATTGGCCCAGCGTTGTTGTGGCTCTTTGACGGTGAAATACGTGTTCAGATAGCCGTCAGGTTGCTGCACCGCGCCGACCAGCTCGATCACCTGATCCGCCGTTGCTTCCAGCGCAGGATCCGGCGTTTTCGCCAGCAAATACCCCACCGCTTCCAGCCATTTAGCCACGTCGCTGTCCTGAAAAACCATGCCATAAAACTCGCCATCGCTTTGCCCGGCGGCAATCCGGAAATTTTCAATGGCATGGCTTGGTTCGGCGTCGGCGACGTCATCGTTGAGCGCTTTCCACTGATACGGCACCACCACATCTTTCACCAGTCGCTGATATTCCAGCCAGAACGCATCGGAAACATTCACTTTTTGCAAAGGCACTTCTAAAGAATCAACCGGAGAAAACGGCATACAACCTCCTGAAAAACAGTAAATTAGATTTTTGCGGCCAAATCGTGCGACATCCGCGACAGCAATTTGTTATCGAGTTTGCAAAACATCAGCGTTCCCGCCAGCAGCAGATGCATCGCCGCAGGCAACAATGTTTCCAGCAAAGTGATCCCGCCGAGCGACGCTGCAGTCTGATGCTCTGCGCCAGCCTGATAAGAGACCATAATGAAGACCAGGCTGATGATCCCGGCACTTGATGCCCAGGCCAGTTTGATAAAGAACAGATTGAAGGCAAAGTTCATGCCGGAGGAACGGATACCATTTTTCCAGTGCCCGTAATCGTCGGCGAACGCCATGATGGAAAAGTGCAGCGGCAAGGTGAACCCGAGGATCACACAGTGTACAAAGATGATACCCAGCCACAGCGTCTGATAATGTTCACCGGCAGGGACAAACCACAGCATCAGGGAAAACACCGCCAGTACCAGATTAGTCAACATATACAGCCGCACGCTGTCGATAAATTTGGTCAGCTGATTGACGATCACCGCGCCAAGAATGGATGCCAGCGTTACCATGCCGAAGAACATAGAGGCGTAGCCCGCCCCGCCTTTCAGCACATAAGTGATGAAATACATGTAGCCGCCGCCACGCAGATTGAACACGTTGATCAGCAGGAAAGACATCAGTAAAACCAGCAGCAACTGATCGTTTTTCAGCATCCCGCGAATGTGTTCCTTAACGCTGAATTGCCCGAGCAGTGCAAGGGGCAGGCGTTCGCGTACCGTGAAGAAGCACCACAGGAACATCACCACAGCAACCGCGCAAAGCAACCCTACGCCCTGCTGATATCCCACCGCCGCATTGCCTTTACCCAACACCTGCACCAGCCACGGCAGCCCGACGGAAACCATAAAGCCCGCCACGCCGCACAGTACAAAGCGCCACGACTGACAAGACATCACTTCGCGATGATCAGTGGTCATGGTGTTAATCAGCGCGCAGTACGGCACGTTGATTGCCGTATAGGACACGGAGAGCAGGAAATAGGTGAAGAAGGCGTAGGCAATTTTGGCATCGCCACTCAGGCCGGGTACCGTAAAAGTGAGAAATCCGACCACGCCAATAGGCAACGCGATCCATAACTGCCAGGGACGAAAACGTCCCCAGCGGCTTTGCGTGCGGTCAGCCAGAATGCCCATCAGCGGATCGGAAATCGCGTCAATCACACGCAGCGAAATAAACAGCGTACCGACAATCGCAGGTGTCAGCCCGAAAACATCGGTATAAAAGAATGTCAGAAAACTGGTGATAAGACAGGTAATTATCGTGCCACCGGCATCACCTAATCCATAACCGATTTTTTCACTGACAGAAAGTTTGGCATTAGCAGAAAGTATTCTGTCCTCACCGTTTACCGGTGCAGAACCTGTATTAACTGAATCTGTTGGCATTATCTTTCCTCGCTTTTATATCGTTATTTATAAGCTGTAGGAACACAATGAATAAGGCTAATTATTCGTATCAGCCCTGAGATGAAATAAGGTACGCCATAAATCTGGCATAGGGTTCTCATGCCAACAAGAGGAGAGAAAAGTAGTTAAACGGGACAATTCCGACTCACATCCAGAATCTGTGAAGCAGATCAAAACCTCTTCATGCCCGGCTGGTGGTGCACGTTTCCTGTGCTACTGTCAGGCAAAACTTGCCTGATGAGTGCCTTAAAATGCCTGAAATGCTTACGTTCTCCGTAAATTACCCGGTTAAAGTGCAAAACGGTGGCCTGTTCATTTCCAGAGGAATTGGCACACATCCGACCCGACGCCTGAGTTCGCACGAATTAATTTATGTCGTCCGTGGCTCGTTGTCTTTACAGGAAGAAAATACGCGTTTTGATTTGCATACAGGAGAAAGTTTACTGTTATTTCCCGGCAGGGAACATAAAGGCGTCACAACCTTTGATCCCGATTTAAAATTTTACTGGCTGCATTTTGATATTGTGGAAGATATAGCAATCATTAAACCACAGCAAAATAGTCCCTCTTTACAGCTAAATATTCCACAGCATTGTAAAGTCAGGGACAGTGAAACCCTGTTAACGCTGTTCAGATTATTTTTATATGAACAGGAACGCGGCGGTAATTCTCTTGAGCTGTTCCTGATTTTGCTGTTAGAGGAAGTCTCGCGCGCCTGGCCGGAGAATATCGAACCCGGCGGCCCCGGCGTGGCGCTGGCCTACAAAGCCCGTCAGCTGATCACCACACAGTTTCATCTGCCACTGGGGGCCTCTGAGCTGGCGCAGCGGCTGCACTGTAATGCCGATTATCTCGGGCGGGTTTTCCGCCTGACCTTTCAGATGACGCTGACGGATGCGCTGCATAAACAACGTGTCGCTGCAGCAGAAAAGCTGCTACTGGCCAATACCGGCAATGTGGCGGACGTGGCACGCCTGACGGGGTTTAACGATGTGGCGTATTTTCGCCGGGTATTTCGTAAACTGCTGGGTATCACACCCGCGGCCTATAAAAAGCTGTATTGCCGGGAGCATATAAACTCCCAATAATTTGATGAAAGCTTGCGCTAACAATCTCAAAAACATCAGAAAACTCATGTTAGTATTGTCGTTTCCCGACTTTAAAGACAACTTTTGCCCATGACAGACTCCTTTGAATTTCTCAGTAATGTGCCGGTTAATCAGCAGATTTATCGCACCTTGCGTCAGGACATCGTCACCTGTGCCATCGCGCCGGGGGCATTCCTGTCGGAGAAAGAGATTTCCACACGCTTTAATGTGTCCCGCCAGCCGGTTCGCGAAGCTTTTATCAAACTGGCCGAAGCCGGGCTGGTTCAGGTTTTACCGCAACGCGGCACCTATGTAATGAAAATTTCCTCCAAGCGGGTTGCCGACGGACGCTTCATTCGCGAAGCAGTCGAAACCGCCGTGGTACGCCGTGCAGCCATGGTCGCCACCGATAAAGATCTGGCCTTGCTCGAACATAATCTTGAGCGTCAGACGCTGGCGGCAAAGAGTCAGCAAACGCAGGAATTCCTGTTGCTGGATGATGAGTTCCACCGCACGATTGCGCAGATCATCGACTGCCGCCTGGCATGGGAAACCGTCGAGCACATCAAAGCGACAATGGATCGCGTGCGCTTTTTGACACTCAGTAAAGTGTCACCGCCGGAAAATCTGATTGCACAACATTATGCGATTTTTGACGGGCTGAAAGCGCATGACCCGGACGCCGCTGAAAAAGCTATCCGCATTCATTTGCAGGAAATGATTTCCACCATTACCCCGATTGCCGAACAGAACAGTGACTGGTTTGATGCCGAGTAAGTAAAAGGACGTTGTAATACACAAACAGTGAACGACAGCGATCAAATTTTGCGGGTTATCCCTAAAATCTGTATGACAACTTGGTGTAAGCTGTAAACCACATCAATATCGTGGATACTTTTATGCCAGCCGCAGCCGCCCTGAAAAAAAGCTACTACAGTGCCGATCAGTCACTGTCCCTCTCCCAGCTCGATAACGAGAAAATCACCCAGATAGTTCATGATCTGGACGTGGCAGAAAGCGAAAAAGAACATTACGTCACGGGCTGGATGGGACAGAACAGCGTGGTACTGGTGAGAAATTATCAGGACAAACGGGGCACTTCCAGCGGCCTGGTGATGTCACGTGGCAACCGTTACAAACTCACCGTTCAGGCCATCACTTTCCGCATCCCCAAAGTACTGCTGTGGGTCACATTCCGCCGTAAGCCCCGCACCATGACCGTTATTGCCTATAACAAGCTGGGTGATCAGGCGACCGGCCTGCAACAGTTCATGCATGTGCAGGATCCTGAACTCAGGGAGAAACTGGAACAGGACTGGCGTGAACTGAACGATTATCTCGGCATGGCCTGCTGGCAGATGGATAACAACCGCCCGCAGTGGCGCCAGTTGTATGCGGATATCACGCCGCAAGCCCTCCTGACGCTGGCTGAATCACCGTGGTTCAGTGGCAAAAAACTGCAAAAGGATGGCGAATTTGAAGGGCTGTGGTCACACGGACAATTTATTGGCCGCCGCAGCGGTGAGCATGCGGCATTGCTGCTGTCGTGGCAGGACGAGGAGAACGACGATATTGCCAGCTATCTGTTTGAACGGATGTCAGCAACTAAAATCCGCGTCATGCTGCGCCCGCGTAAAGAAGAAAAATTCTATCCGCTGAACCCGTTTGATGCCGTTCATTTGCAACAGGCGCTGACGAAATTTCATCAGGTTGAACAGGCGCTGAGCGAAACCCAGCACCAGGCATAATCCGCGGTTACCACCAGCGGTGGAAATGATGCACAGGCCCGATACCGTGGCCGACTTCCAGTGAGTCGGCCTGCATCAGCGCCTGCTGTAAATAGGCTTTGGCTTCGCGTACCGTATCGGCCCAGTTGTGATGACGCGGACGTAACGCGGCCAGCGCGGCCGACAGCGTGCAACCGGTGCCATGAGTATGTCGGGTATTCACACGCGGCGCAGTAAACCGCTCGCGGGAACCGGTCACAAACAACCAGTCAGGGCTTTCCTCATCACTCAGATGTCCCCCTTTCATCAGCACGGCACCACATCCCATCGCCAGTAAGGCTTCTCCCTGCTCACGCATTTCGGTTTCATTCGCCGCCACCGCACATTCCAGTAACGCCGCCGCTTCGGGCAGATTTGGCGTAATAATGGAAGCCTGCGGGATCAGCAAACGACGCACGGCATCCACGGCCTCCGGCAGCAGTAACGGATCGCCACTTTTCGCCAGCATCACGGTATCCAGCACCACAAACGGCGGCTGATAATGTCTGAGTCGCTCCGCAACCGCCTCCACAATCTGACTGTTCGCCAGCATGCCGATTTTCGCACTGTCGATCCGCACATCGCTCAGTACGGAATCGAGCTGCGCTGAAACGAAACCGGGCTCAATGTTATAGACCGACTGCACACCACGGGTGTTCTGCGCCACCAGCGCGGTGATCACACTGGTGCCGTACGCACCCAGCGCCGAGAAGGTTTTCAAATCCGCCTGGATCCCCGCCCCGCCACTCGGATCTGTGCCTGCAATCGTCAGTGCATTAATACGTTTCATTGTATTTCCTCGCCATTCAGCCATTCCTCGCCCATTAAATACAGATTATCGAGGTATTCAGGCGTGAAACTGCCCGGCCCCTTCACGACCGCACAGGCGCGCTCGCCGGCACAGGACATCACCCGGCAGGCGGCGGCCACGTTATCCAGGCGATCACCCGGCAAAGCCACAAAGGCCGCCACCACCGCAGATAATGCGCATCCGGTACCCACCACGCGGGTCATCATCGGATGTCCGCCAGCCACCGCCCAACTGCGCATCCCGTCGGTGACGTAATCGGTTTCACCCGTCACGGCCACTACCGCACCGGTCTCCCGCGCCAGTTGCTGTGCGGCAGGTAAGGCAGAAAGGGAATCATCACCGCTGTCCACGCCGCGCCCGGACGCACTGAGGCCGCTGAGAGCCAGGATTTCCGAGGCATTACCGCGGATTGCGGCAGGTTTAAGTGTGATGATTTCACGACAGAATTCTGTACGCCAGCTCAGACCGCCGACAGCAACCGGATCCAGCACCCAGGGCTTTCCGGCCTGAGTGGCTGCGTGAATAGCCGCCCGCATCGCATCGGCATGGGGATGTGTCAGCGTGCCGACGTTCACCAATAAGGCATCGGCAATGGCGCCAAATTGCGCCGCTTCGGCGGGATCAACCACCATCGCCGGAGATGCACCCAGCGCCAGCAGGACATTGGCGGTAAAAGATTGCACCACGTCGTTGGTCAGGCAATGAACCAGCGGCGCTGAAAGGCGGAGTTGTTTGAGAGAAGTGGCGGCTAAGGCGCCGGGCAAGAAGGTAGGTCGGGTATTCATAAATCTCCCCACCGGCACTCAGGAAGGCGGTATCAGGAGAGATACCTGACTTCCCTACGCTGGCATAATCCAGATCAGGTAATACGGGTAAAATCTCAGCCCTGCTTTGCAGCGGGCACCCCGAGTCAAGGGAACATTATTGGCGGCGGAGGTCAGAAGATCAATCAGGAAATGCGTTAAAAAAACCGATCAGCCAACGTAATTGAACTCACTCCGCTTCACTGGCAGTATCAGGAAACAGACATGAACAACACACGTTGATGAAAAATTTCCTCAGGAGTTTTACTTGTCCTCATCACTTATTGTCCGTCCTTATGAAGAAGCAGACCGTCCGTTTTTACGCACGTTGTATCTGGCCTCACGCAAGCATACCTGGACATGGCTGGAAGACGATTTTCAGCTGGAAGATTTTGACCGCGCAGTGATCGGCGAGACGATTCTGGTGGCAGAACGTGACGGACATTTACTGGGATTCGCCTCAATTTTCACTCAGGAAAATTTCCTGCATAACCTGTTTGTTGATCCGCAATATCAGGGAACCGGCGCAGGTTCAGCATTGCTTCAGGCTGCGGAAGAAACGTTTACCCGTCAGGGGTCGTTGAAATGTTTAGTAAAGAGTAAAAAATCAGTCGCTTTTTATCTGTCAAAAGGCTGGAACATCATCTCTACGGGGGACAGTCCAAAAGGTGAATACTATTTGTTTCATTCATCAAAAAAATAATTAAGGAAGAAATGATTACCTCACAGAACCGTATTTTCGCGATCCTGATGAATATCAATTTTTCTTTGTCGTTAAGAGGTTAAATTCCGCAGCGGTGCTATACATACTTGGTCTTCCTTAAAATATTTCGAGGGTACGAATGAAAACAATAAAACTGATGCAGATCGCCGCAGTGACTGGCGCACTGTTCCTGGCCGGTTGTACCAGCCACATTACCAAGACGGAAAAATACTCAGGTTTTTTAGGCGATTATTCCGGCCTTAAGGAAGTGAAAACGGCTGGGGGAAATCCGGTTCTGCGCTGGATCGATCCTTCGTTTAAGAAAGAAAATTATTCTTACATCAAATACGAACCGATTAAATTCTACCCGGAACCGCAGCCTACGGCGCAGATCGACAAAACCACCTTGCAGGGGGTGCTGGATTACGCCAACAGCCGCATGAAACCTGCACTGGCAGAGCGCCTGCCACTGACAGATCACGCAGGGCCGCGCACATTGATTTTCAAAGGTGCGATCACCGGTGTGAACACGTCGGCAGAAGGTTTGCAGTTCTATGAAGTCGTCCCGGTCGCGCTGGTTATTGCCGGAACTCAAACCGCGACAGGCCACCGCACGCGTGACACTGAAGTGTATTTCGAAGGTGAGCTGATCGACGCCAGTACTGGCAAACCGGTGATCAAAGTCGTGCGTAAAGGATTCGGTAAACAAGTTTCTAATGATAAACAGAAAGTTACCGCCAACGATTTAAAAGTTGTGGTAGATAGCCTGGCGAATGATACCAAGCTGTTCAACGAATAAGTTCCGGTTTTCCGCACCGTCAGACACAGGCAGTCGTAAGGCTGCCTTTTTTCAGACTGAATCAGCGATAAACTCACGCAGCCACTGATGTGCAGGATCACGATGAGCGCGCTCGTGCCAGACCATGTACATCTCGAACCCCGAAACATCCAGTGGCGGTGTAGTAACCTGCAAAGCAGGATTTCCACGTACCAGACGTTCCGGCAACATCGCCACCAGATCAGTGGTCATCAGCACCTGAACGACAAACAGGAAATGCGGCACTGACATGACGACGCGGCGCGATAATCCAGTGGCCGCCAGCGCGATGTCGGTATTGCCATAGAAACCCCCACCATCAGGTGAAACGATCACATGTTCCAGTGCGCAAAACGCTGAACGCGATATCTCGCCTTTAACCTGCGGATGTCTTTTTCTGCTCACCAAAACATAACGTTCAGCAAACAATAATCGGCTGTGCAGGCCATTCATCACCGCCTCGCCGGTATGGAATGCGAGATCCAGCGTACCCTGCTCCATTTTGCGGATAATCCGCGCAGGTGACGTTTCAAAAATAGCCAGCCGTGCAGAAGGTGCGGCTCTACGTAATGCCCGTAACGCGGGCAGCACAATGGTCGATTCGCCATAATCTGCCGCCCCCAGATTCCAGGTATTCTTTGCCGTCGAGGGGTCAAACACTTCACCCGCAGACACGGCCTGCTCCAGCGCGGCCAGTGCCCGTCGCAGCGGCTCACGTAATTCATCAGCACGCGCGGTCGGCCGCATCCCCCGTGGTCCCGGCAGCAGCAAAGGGTCATCAAAAAATTCCCGCAACTTCGCGAGCTGAACGCTGACTGAAGGTTGTGAAAGATTACGGCGTTGCGCCGTACGCGTGACGTTTTGCTCGGCGAGCAGGACATCCAGCGTCAGCAACAAATTGAGATCCAAACGGCCGAAATTACTCATCGCTATACCTGCTATATGATCAATTCATTTCAACTATACCTGACAACAACCTACTCTGCGTTTACCACTTAGCGGAGAATTCGTCATGAATGTATTGATCGTCTATGCCCACCCTGAATCACAATCACTGAACGGCTCGCTGAAAGATTTTGCGGTCAGTCATTTGCAGGCCGCCGGGCACAATGTGCAGATATCGGATTTGTATGCCATGCAATGGAAAGCCGCGCTGGATGCCGGAGATAACACCGAGCCTTCACCAGGGCCTTTTCAACCTTCGCAGGATTCACAGCGCGCTTACCAGAATGGCACGCAAAGCCATGACATTGCCGCCGAACAGGAAAAATTACAGTGGGCTGATACCGTGATATTTCAGTTCCCGCTATGGTGGTTTTCAATGCCCGCGATTATGAAAGGCTGGGTGGAACGCGTTTATGCCTACGGATTTGCTTACGGCGTCGGTGAACATTCCGACACGCACTGGGGCGACCGTTACGGAGAAGGCAAAATGGCCGGTAAACGCGCCATGCTGATGGTCACGACCGGTGGCTGGGAACCGCATTACAGTGCGCGTGGGATTAATGGCCCTATCGACGAGCTGCTGTTCCCGATCCATCACGGCATCCTGCACTATCCGGGCTTCAGCGTACTGCCGCCGCTGGTGTTCTACCGCACCGGACGCATGGATGAAACCCGCTATGCGCAAATTTGCGCGGAGATGTCTCACCGGCTGGATACATTAGAAAGCGCGACACCCATTTCATTCCGCCAGCAGAATGGCGGCGATTACGCTATTCCGTCACTGATATTGAAACCGGAAATTGCGCCGGAGAAAAATGGGTTTGCGGCGCATTTGAAATAACGATCTGAGAGAATTTCAGGCATAAAAAATGCCAGTGGATAATTTAATCACACTGGCGTTTTGTGGATTTTAAATAGCAGATGTCTCTAAAACTTATTCCCATTTGATCGCTATTTTCTCAATGCGCTTTGCCGTTTTTGGCTAAATACATGGCGTTGTCGGCATATTCGAGAAGCTGACGTTCATCGTTACCATGCTCCGGATAGAGTGCGATTCCGATACTGGGCGTGATGGTCAAACTGTGGCCTTCCAGGGTAAAAGGAGGATTGAAAGCGTCACGGATTTTTTCTGCTACCCGAGCAGACGCGGGTAAGGAAACCCCCTGAAGCAAAACCACAAACTCATCGCCGCCGACACGAGCGACGGTGTCCGATTCGCGCACACACAACTTCAGGCGCGCAGCGGCCCCCTGCAGCAGTAAATCCCCAATACCATGGCCAAGCGTATCGTTAACCTGTTTAAATTTGTCGAGATCAATGTACAACAGCGACAACTGACCTTGCTCCCGACGTGCTGTTGAGAGCGCGACTTTCAGGCGGTCATGTAAAAAACCCCGGTTCGGGAGGTCGGTCAGTGGATCATACTGCGCCATATACTGCAGCCGAGCCTGCATTTGCTGACGCTCAATGACAGTCGCAATTTGAGTCGAAACGAACTGCAGCAACTCCTGATCCTGTTCGTTGTAGCACACACCCCCCGGGTAGCTTTTGACCATAAGCACGCCAATCGTGCCCTTATGCGACTTGAGCGGAACACCCAGCCAGCAGAATGGATTCATGCCAAAAGAGACCCGCAATTCTTCCATGCGGGCAACCATCGTTTCAGGTGTGAGCAGCAGCGGCAGACCGGTATGAATAATCTCTGCGTAGAACGTACCTGGGATCAGGGTAAAGGGGTCTGGCCTCGGCAGAAACTGATCCACATGATAAGGGAAGCTAAGTTTACCGGTTTCATCATCGTAGAGCGTCACCGAGAAATTATCGACGGGCAGCAGCGTGCCGACGATCTCATGAATGCGCTGGAATAACTTGAGTAAATCTTCGGCGGTATGTGCAGCTTCAGAAATAGAATAAAGCGCAGACTGCAACAATTCGGATCGTTTGCGTTCGGTAATATCTCGGGCAACCCCAATGCGCAATTGATCAGCCGGTGACCAGCGTGCCGTCCACATGATGTTGACTACTTGTCCATTCTTATGAATGTAACGGTTCTCAAAATGAAACTGAGGATTGCCAGACATGATCCCCACCACCGAGTTTCGGGTTATTTCCCGATCTTCAGGCAGCATCATGTCAAACATGTTTTTGCCGATCATTTCTTTCGGCGTATAGCCAAAGATACGTTCGCATGATGCACTCGCAAAAACGATATTGGCATGGGCATCAACCGCAAAAACAGCATCCATCATGAGATCAATAAAACTGGCCAACGGCGCGTGAGGATTCGATTCCATAGAGAAACTATAAGGCCTGAATATAAGAGTGAGTACGACTACCTTTACGATAGATATCCGTCGTCCATTAGCACTGCATCGTTTTGCACCACCGGTTAAAGATAGTACAGGTACAGTTGAATAAACTCAGGAAAGAATCACATGATAAGGTTGAAACAGCCGTCTGATATCTGACAGATATCAAAAAGCCCGCATTTACGCGGGCTTAGAGGTGTTTATTGCTTTAACGTGCAGGCTGTTGCCAGACGCGAAATCATTCCCACTCAATCGTTGCCGGTGGTTTGCCCGAGATATCATAGACAACGCGGGAGATACCGTCGACTTCGTTGATGATGCGATTGGAGCAGCGGCCAAGGAAATCGTACGGCAGGTGTGCCCAGTGCGCGGTCATGAAATCGATGGTTTCTACTGCACGCAGGGAAACGACCCAGTCGTATTTACGGCCATCGCCCATCACACCAACGGAGCGGACAGGCAGGAAGACGGTGAAGGCCTGGCTGACTTTGTTATACAGGTCGGCTTTATGCAGTTCTTCGATGAAGATAGCATCGGCGCGACGCAGCAGGTCGCAGTATTCTTTCTTCACTTCGCCCAGCACGCGAACGCCCAGACCCGGGCCCGGGAACGGGTGACGGTAAAGCATGTCATACGGCAGGCCGAGTTCCAGACCGATTTTACGTACTTCGTCTTTGAACAGTTCTTTCAGCGGCTCAACCAGACCCAGTTTCATTTCTTTCGGCAAACCGCCCACGTTGTGATGCGATTTGATCACGTGCGCTTTACCGGTGGCCGAGGCTGCGGATTCAATCACGTCAGGGTAGATGGTGCCCTGCGCCAGCCATTTCACTTCATCCTGCTTGCAGGCTTCTTCATCGAACACTTCAACAAAGACGCGGCCGATGATTTTACGTTTGGCCTCAGGTTCATCAACGCCTGCCAGCGCAGACAGGAAGCGCTCTTCCGCAGCGACATGAACGATGTTCAGACCGAAACGGTCACCGAACATTTCCAGCACCTGATCTGCTTCGTTAAGACGCAGCAGACCGTTATCGACGAATACGCAAGTCAGACGGTCGCCAATGGCGCGGTGCAGCAACATGGCGGTCACGGAAGAGTCAACGCCACCGGACAGGCCGAGGATCACATGATCGTCGCCAATCTGCACACGCAGACGTTCAACGGCATCTTCAATGATTTTTGCTGGCGTCCACAGTGCTTCGCACTCGCAGATATCCATGATGAAACGTTCAAGCATACGCAGGCCCTGACGGGTATGCGTCACTTCCGGGTGGAACTGCACACCGTAGAAGCGTTTTTCTTCGTTGGCCATAATGGCAAACGGGCAAGTCTCAGTGCTGGCAACGGTCACAAAATCAGACGGGATGGCCGTCACTTTATCGCCGTGGCTCATCCAGACGTCGAGCAACGGTTTGTTGTTCTCGCTCAGGGCATCCTGAATGTCACGGATCAGCGCACTTTCAGTCTGAACTTCAACCTGCGCATAACCAAATTCGCGCTCGTTAGAGCCTTCAACATGGCCGCCTAACTGCATCGCCATGGTTTGCATGCCGTAGCAGACGCCCAGAACCGGTACACCGGCTTCGAAGACATAGTCTGGTGCACGCGGGCTGTCATGCTCGGTGGTACTTTCCGGGCCGCCGGACAGGATGATCCCGTTCGGATTGAATTCGCGGATTTGGGCTTCGGTTACGTCCCAGGCCCAGAGTTCGCAATAGACACCCAGTTCACGCACGCGGCGCGCAACAAGTTGGGTGTACTGGGAGCCGAAATCGAGGATCAGGATACGGTGCTTGTGAATATTTTCGCTCATGAGGGGGCGTTTTCCAGAAAGCAATAAAAGCGTTAAAACAACAGGTTAAATTTTCTAACAATCTTAAAAGCAGACAGCGAGCCTTTAGCTCGCTGTCTTTAGGGTCAGGATCCCATGCGGTAGTTCGGTGACTCTTTGGTAATCGTCACGTCATGTACGTGGCTTTCCTGGATCCCGGCACCGCTGATGCGGACAAACTCAGCCTTGGTGCGCAGGTCGTCGATGGTAGCACAACCGGTCAGCCCCATACAGGAGCGCAGACCGCCCATTTGCTGGTGGATGATCTCTTTCAGACGGCCTTTATACGCCACACGACCTTCAATACCTTCCGGTACCAGTTTGTCAGCAGCGTTATCAGTCTGGAAGTAACGGTCTGAAGAGCCTTTGGACATCGCGCCCAGAGAACCCATGCCGCGGTAAGATTTGTATGAACGGCCCTGATACAGCTCGATTTCGCCCGGAGATTCCTCAGTGCCCGCCAGCATCCCGCCGACCATCACACAGCTTGCGCCGGCAGCGATAGCTTTAGCGATGTCGCCGGAGAAGCGGATACCGCCGTCAGCGATAACCGGAATACCGGTGCCTTCCAGCGCTTCAACCGCGTCAGAAACGGCGGTAATTTGCGGAACACCCACGCCGGTCACGATACGGGTGGTACAGATGGAGCCAGGACCGATACCGACTTTCACCGCGCTCACGCCTGCTTTCGCCAATGCCAGAGCACCTGCGCCAGTCGCAACGTTACCGCCAATGATTTGCAGATCCGGGTATTTTGCGCGGGTTGCGCGGATACGTTCCAGAACGCCTTCGGAATGGCCGTGAGAAGAGTCGATCAGCAGAACGTCAACACCGGCAGCAACCAGCGCATCGATACGTTCTTCGTTGCCCGCACCTGCGCCAACCGCTGCACCGACGCGCAGGCTGCCCTGCTCATCTTTACAGGCATTCGGTTTACGTTCGGCTTTCTGGAAGTCTTTTACGGTGATCATACCGAGCAGATGGAATTGCGCGTCAACCACCAGCGCTTTCTCTACGCGTTTTTCGTGCATTTTTTGCAGCACGACTTCGCGGGCTTCGCCTTCTTTGACGGTGACCAGACGTTCTTTCGGCGTCATGACCGCAGTGACAGGCTGTTCCAGATCGGTCACGAAGCGCACGTCACGACCGGTAATAATACCGACCAGTTCGTTTTCTTCAGTCACGACCGGATAACCGGCAAAACCGTTAATTTCAGTGAGTTCTTTAACCTGACGCAAAGTGGTCGATGGCGTGACGGTTTTAGGGTCAGCAACAACGCCGCTTTCATGCTTCTTCACGCGACGGACTTCTTCCGCCTGACGCTCAATAGACATGTTCTTGTGAATGAATCCGAGGCCGCCTTCCTGCGCCAGAGCAATCGCCAGATTCGCTTCAGTCACGGTATCCATCGCTGCGGACAGCATAGGGATATTCAGACGGATTTTAGCGGTCAGTTGAGTACCGAGGTCGGCAGTATTAGGCAAAACTGTGGAGTGGGCTGGAACAAGGAGAACGTCGTCGAACGTTAGTGCTTCTTTTGCGATACGTAGCATGGGCAATATCTCACCAAGGTGGATGCGGAAAAGATAAAATATTGCAGCGGGAGTATACAGGTGAGTAGGCATTTCGACCAGAACTATTTCAAAAACTTCTTGATTACCTTTTGCGGGCATGTAGTATCGTTCGATTAAGTCTCTGTTTTTGAATTTGATCTGGATCACATGTCGCTACCTTCTTCGCCTCCTATTTTTACCGTAAGCCGCCTGAATCAGACGGTCCGACAGTTGCTGGAAAACGAAATGGGTCAGGTCTGGCTCTCCGGTGAGATTTCAAACTTCTCTCAGCCGTCCTCCGGCCACTGGTATTTTACGCTCAAAGATGACCGCGCTCAGGTCAAATGTGCCATGTTCCGCAACACGAATCGCCGCACAACGTTCCGCCCGCAAAATGGCCAGCAGGTATTAGTCCGCGCGACCATTACGCTGTATGAGCCACGTGGCGATTATCAGCTGATTGCCGAAAGTATGCAGGAAGCTGGCGACGGTTTATTGCAGCAAAAATTCGATCTGCTGAAACAGCAACTGGCCGCCGAAGGTCTGTTTGATGCACAGTTTAAACAACCGCTGCCCTCGCCTGCTAAATGCGTGGGTGTGATTACTTCCGCCAGCGGCGCCGCGCTGCATGACGTGTTAAATGTCTTAAAGCGTCGCGACCCGTCGTTACCCGTCATTATTTATCCGACGTCAGTTCAGGGCGCGGATGCGCCGGGGCAAATCGTCCGCGCCATTGAGCTGGCTAACGCTCGGGAAGAAGTCGATGTCCTGATTGTCGGGCGCGGTGGCGGTTCGCTGGAAGATTTATGGAGCTTTAACGATGAGCGCGTGGCACGGGCGATTTTTGCCAGCCGCATTCCGATCGTCAGCGCCGTCGGCCACGAAACCGATGTGACGATTGCCGATTTTGTTGCTGATTTACGTGCGCCGACGCCATCTGCTGCTGCCGAACTGATCAGCCGCAATCAGCTGGAATTGCTGCGCCAGATCCAGTCGCAGCAGCAGCGCCTCGAAATGGCGATGGATTATTATCTCGCACAACTGACGCAGCGCTTCACGCGTCTGAATCACCGCCTGCAACAGCAGCATCCACATTTACGTCTGGCGCGTCAGCAAACCGCCTTGTTCAAACTGCGCCGTCGTCTTGATGAAGCCATGCAAAACCAGCTGCGTCAGATGCTGCGCCGCACCGACCGTTTGCAGCAACGCCTCACACAACAGCAACCGCAGCCGCGCATTCACCGCGCCCAGCAGCGGGTTCAGCAGCTTCAGTACCGGCTGCAACAGGCGATGTCATCGCAACTGACCGAAAGCCGTCAGCGTTTCGGTACTGCCTGTACGCAACTGGAAGGGGTCAGTCCGCTGGCGACACTCGCCCGCGGCTATAGCGTGACGACCACGCCGCAAGGCGCGTTGCTGAAGAAAACCACGCAGACTGCACCGGGCGATACACTGAAAACACGTCTGGCCGATGGCTGGATTGAAAGTGAAGTGAAATCGATTGTGGTAGAGAAGAAGGTGCGTAAACGTGCGGTTAAATAAGCGTTAGGTTTCCCCCATCCTCCCCCTTCGCAGGGGGAGGAGATTGAAAAGCTTACAGATTATAGTTATTTGTCTTCACGCCATTCACCCAAACTTCACGCGGTTCGCTTTGCGGCAGCACAATGCTCAGGGTTTTCCACGCCGGTTTGAAATCGCCGCGCTGCGTCAGCGTGATGTTGATTCGCTGATCGTCACTGGCGATATCCCAGTTCAGCCACAGCGCATGATTCTGCTCCCAGCGATGGCTTTCGCCGTCATCTTCAAACAGCATGCCTGACGATGTCACCTGACCCGGTGCCGGATACACATGCAATTCACGCAGCATATCTTTACTGGCCTCAACATGCGCCAGACGGCAAGATTGCGGCAATGCAGCACCGGCGCGCACCAGCAGCGGCAATCTGTCCAGCGGTGCGTCGAGGGTGATTGTCTGCCCGCCCGCAAACCATTCGCCGGTATAGAAATCGCACCAGCCCATTCCGTTATCAGGCAGATAAACATTACGCTCACGCTGCCCCTCATCCACCACGCTGGCGACCAGCAAATCACGTCCCATCAGGAAGTCATCGGTTTCCGCGAAGGTGTTTTTGTCGTGCTCGTGGTCGAGGAATGTCGGGCGCAGCATCGGCTCGTCATCCGCATGAGCCTGCCACAGCAAGGTGTAGAAATAAGGCAATAAGCGATAACGCAGACGGATGGCATCACGAATAAGCGGCGTCACCTGCGGATACATCCACGGCTCATTCACCGTGTGATCATCATTCCAGGAATGAATGGTGAAACGTGGATGCATCACGCCGTTTTGCACCCAGCGGACAAACAGTTCGGCATCCGGCTTATCCCCTGAGAATCCGCCGACGTCGTGCCCGACGTTATACAAACCGGATAAACTCATGCCGATGCCCATGCGGGTGTTGTAGCGCAGCGTCTGCCAGTTAGTGCGGTTATCACCGCTCCACGTTTGCACGTAACGCTGCATGCCGGAACAACCTGAGCGGGAAATCAGATACGGCCGGATTTCCGGCGCAAAGTTTTGCTGTGCTTCAAACGACGCACGCATCATCAGCAGCGGCATCACCGGACGGATATGTTTGATGGCGATGGATTTGCCGAAACCGTGGCAGCGCGCATCGCTGTCCCAGACTTCATACTCGTTGTTGTCATTCCACGTCGAGCCGATGCCTTTTTCAAGCAGCTGTTGTGTCACGCCTTTCTGCCACCAGCGCACAGCGGCCGGATGAGTGAAATCGAGGTGGGAACCTTCGTCATCCCAGAATACTGAGCGTTCCGGCACGTCGCTTTCGCTGTCACGGATAAATAAACCCTGCTCAGCAACCTGTTCATATTGCGGGTGATCCTGCAACAGGCAAGGTTTGATATTGGCCGCCAGACGGATACCAGCGTCAAGAAACGCTTTCGACATCACTTCCGGCTCAGGCACTTTGTCGTAGTTCCAGTTAAAGACGTAGCGCTTGTTGCCGATCGAGGTGTAACCCGATGATAACTGGAATGAATCACACGGAATTTCATGCTGTTCGCACAGCGTGATGAATTTCATCAGCTGTTGCTGGGCATCCGGCGCATCGGTGTAATACATGGTCGAGCCACTGTAACCGAGACTCCATTTCGGCCCAAAGGTAGTTTTACCGGTCAGGCGCACCAGCTTTTTGGTGACGTCGAGTGACGTCGGGCCGACAAACAGGTAGTAATCCAGATCGCCCGCTTCGGCACTGAAACGACGGTAAGGCAGATGGTAATTATCCAGTTCATTGCCGAGATCAAGCCAGACATTGCTGAGATTGTCGTAGAAAACGCCAAAACTGACACCATTGCGCCGCGTCAGGGTAAACGGGATATGCTTATACAGCGGATCGGTGCTGGCGGCGTTATAACCCATCGCATCCAGATTACGCATTTCAAAGCGGCGGCCGCTACGGTTGAGATCACCGGCTTTCTCGCCCAGTCCGTACACGCCATCCTGCACCTCACGCAGCTGATAGTGCGCCGATGCTTCGTTTTTCACGCCGAGCATATACGCACCGGTTTTCCGATCTTTTACCAGCGGCTGCCAGACACCGGCCTCATTTTTATATTCCCACTCCAGCCACAACGGCTGATGCACCGTGACGCGCAGCGCCTCAGTGGTCAGTGTCAGTGTCAGGCAATCGTCGCCCTGTTCGAGCTGATAACCCGGCACTGAAAAACCTTCGTTGCTCAGACGGTCACGCCCTTCCCATGGTGCATCATTTTGTGGTGCGATACTCCAGGTACGATCCAGCGCAAGCTCGCCGTTTCGCTGGATGAATACGCGGATTAAACCCTGTTCCAGCACACGCAGAGAAAACAGATGTTTACCATCAACCCGCAAATCCACGCCTGCTTCATCCTGCCCGGCAAGCTCCCAGTGTTTTAACGTCTTCATAGACTCTCCCTTTTTGCCGGATTGCGGCGTTCAGCGATCAGAGCAACCAGGAAGACTGCGCCGATCAAATCAAAGAAACCCATCGCGATAAACAGCGGATTGAAACCCATTTTGTCGGCAACGGCGCCGATCAGCAGTGAAAACAGGAAACTGGCGATCCACGCCGAAGAACCGCGCATGCCGTTAACTGTCGCCACCTGGCTCTTATCGAATGTCTCCACCACGACGGCACTCAGCATGCAGGAAATCACCTGATGACCGAAACCGCCGATGGAAATCAGGGCGATGGCGGCATACGGGCTTTGCGTCAAGGCGACCAGCGCCAGCGACAGCATCATAAATGCGCCGGTGACGGAGCTGGCGACGATGGAGTTAAT
Source organism: Rahnella sp. P4_A8 (assembly GCF_056402435.1). Taxonomy (NCBI): domain Bacteria; kingdom Pseudomonadati; phylum Pseudomonadota; class Gammaproteobacteria; order Enterobacterales; family Yersiniaceae; genus Rahnella; species Rahnella sp. P4_A8. Next base: position 28,907 of record NZ_JBFUHK010000003.1, read on the forward strand.
GCGGGTGCAGCCAAACACTTTGCGGTACAGCGTAGTGAGATAGCCGCTGGCAATACTGCCGAGGTCRGCGGCCAGGAACGGCAGCCAGGCAAACATCACAATGTGTTTTAAATCCATCCCACGTTCATTGGCGAGATACAACGGCACCCAGAAACTGAACACCGCCCACGCAGGCTCAGCCAGAAATGCCGGAATGGCGATACCGTAGAATTTCTTGTTTTTACAGACAATTTTCAGCGATTTGATAAACGGCAGACGCGTTTGTTGCGGCTCGTTATCTGAACGGATCAGCGCCAGTTCATCTTTGCTCAGGTTCGGATGCGTTTCCGGTGAATGGTAGAACTTCCACCACAGCAGAACCCACAGCATCGACAGCACGCCGCAGAACAGGAACGCACCACGCCAGCCAAATGACACGTGCGCGACCAGGATAATCGGCGGGGCCAGCATGGCACCAATCGAGAAGCCTACGCCTGCCCAGCCCGCGGCAACCGGACGCTCTTTACGCGGGAACCAGTCGGAAATCGCTTTGGCGTTGGCCGGAGTCGCCGCCGCTTCGGCACTGCCCATAAAGAAGCGCAGAACGGCGAGTTGGATCCAACTGCCCGCCCCTGCATGCAGCATACAAACCACCGCCCAGATTGAGGCGCAGATCAGAAAGCCCAGCTTCAGGCCAATTACATCAATCAGCCAGCCGCACAACGGCTGGAAAATGGTGTACGCCGCCTGAAACGCCGCGACGATGTAAGAATATTGTTCCGTGGTCATGTTCAGGCTGGTTTTCAGTTCAGCCGCCAGTAACCCCAGAGAATTTCGGGTGACGTAGTTGACCGTCACGCCGAGCAGAAACAGCGCCAGCATCCACCAGCGTAAAGCCTTTATCTTTCTGCGTCCTGCAACCGCAGCTGTCCCGGTATTTATTTGAATTGTCATGTCCGTTCTCCCACCCGTCGGCCTGGCCGCAGATGATGTGTCATGTGAGGTACTTCTGCAGAGTAGGCAGCCGGATTTGTGAGGGAAACGTGATTTTTTGCAAAAGCTTTCACGCTATAACTGGACGGGGAAGTCAGGGAGGATAAAAGCTCACGGGAAGCACATCTTCTGATATGAAAATTTTTGCATGGACGATTTTGAAGGAGATCACAGTTTGAAAGGAAAGTTAAATATCCAGCAAATTGCCGACCAGACAGGGTTGTCGATCAGTACCGTTTCACGGGTTTTAGCCGGAAAAAATAACACCAGCAGCAAGGCGCGCGACAGCGTGCTTGAGTGTGCCAAATCTCAGGGCGTTCTCGATGGCCTTTCCACCGGCAGGCTGATGCTCAACAACATTTTGATTTTCGCTCCCGCCCGCGCCTTTGATGTGCGCAGCGATATTTTTTACTACAAGGTGATCCAGGGCATTCTGGCTGCCACCGCCCATCATGAAGTGCGCGTCCGTTATTGTGCGATGGAAGAAGAAAACGCCGATGCTGCGCTGTTCATCGCCAAAATGACCGATCCGCAAACCGAAGCCGTATTACTGGTCGGTATCGACGATCCTCACATTCATCAATTGGCCGCTGACATGGGCAAGCCCTGCGTGCTGGTCAATTGCCATGACCGGCATATGCGCCATGACAGTGTCAGCCCCGATCATCAGACGATGGGCGATTTCGCCTGCGACTATCTCTTTTCTCAGGGCCACACACATATCGTGACCGTGCAGTGCCTGCGACGTCATACGATGGAACTTCGGCTCACGGGGATTAAACAGGCGTTCACGCGCCATCATCAGGTTTTCAGTGACAGCCAGCATTTGCTGAATACCTCAGGATTCGGTGCCCAGGAAAGCGAACAGGCGCTGCTGGAATTTCTGGATGCCTTGCCGCCCGGCCAGCCGCTGCCGACCGCAATCCTGGCCGGTGGCGATTTTATGGCTTCCGGCGCGGTAGCAGCGCTGGCTAAACGCGGCTTTTCCGTGCCCGGGGATATCAGCGTTATCAGCACTGACGGATTCAATCTTGCAGAAATTCACGATGTGCCGCTGACAGCGGTGCATGTGCCGCGCGATGAACTCGGTGCCGAAGCGATTTCCCTGTTGCAACGGCGCATGCTGCGCCCCGATGCGCCTCACACAACGCAGCTGTTGCAGGGAAAACTGGTGGTGCGCGAATCGGTCAGAAAAGCCAGCGGACGCGCTGTGATTTGTCATTCGCATACGTTGTATGACCCGCAGCCGGACAGATAAATCTCATCTTTAACAGGCTTAACGCTCAGCAGTCCTATACTGACGGTGATGACTATTCATTAGCCGGCTTTCAGTATCAGACGGTCAGAACACCTTGTTTTCACCTTCGGGTGACTCTTGATAAGGAGATTCATGATGAATCACAGTTCAGCAAAGCGTTACAACAGCGTTATCCCGCCCTACATGCTTAACCGTATTATTGAACACGGTTCAGAGCCCCAGCGCAGATGTGCCAGACAGACGCTGGTACATGTGAATACCCTGATGGCACAGCCCTACGCCAAACCGCAGAAGATCGTGACAGCCAAAGCGGGTCAGGTTGAGCGTGATATTTATGACGCCAAAAATACCACCCGACTACCGGGGGAATCCGTGCGTAAGGAAGGTCAGCCAAGTAACGGCGATGTGTCGGTGGATGAAGCCTATGATTATCTTGGCGTGACCTATGATTTCTTCTGGCAGGCCTATCAGCGAAATTCCCTTGATAACAAAGGGCTGGCGCTTCTCGGCACGGTGCATTATGACAAAGGCTATCAGAATGCCTTCTGGAACGGGCAGCAGATGGTGTTTGGTGACGGTGACGGCGAAATCTTTAACCGCTTCACGATTGCTATCGACGTTGTCGGGCACGAGCTTTCCCACGGGGTCACCGAAACGGAAGCAGGTCTGGAATATAACGGCCAGTCCGGCGCGCTGAACGAATCGATGTCGGATGTGTTTGGTTCGCTGGTGAAACAATTCCACCTGAAACAAACTGCCGATAAAGCCGACTGGATTATTGGTGAAGGCTTGCTGGCGAAAGGCATTAACGGTTCCGGCCTGCGTTCTATGTCTCATCCCGGCACCGCTTACGATGACCCGCTGCTGGGTAAAGATCCGCAACCGGCAGACATGAAGGGTTATGTGAATACCCGCGATGACAACGGCGGTGTGCACATTAATTCAGGCATACCTAACCGCGCGTTCTATCTGGCAGCGACTAAACTGGGTGGTAACGCGTGGAAACGTGCAGGTTACGTCTGGTATGACACGGTTTGTGATGAATCCCTGCCCAAGAATGCAGACTTTGTCACGTTCGCCCAACTGACGATTCAGCATGCGGAAAAACGCTTTGACGCTTCCGTTGCACAAGCGGTTCGTGAAGCCTGGGAGCAGGTCGGAGTGATGTAAATGAAACCTTTAGATTCGCTGGAAAGTAATGCGGTCATTGAGATTTACCGCGAAGGCGGCATTGCGTTTATCCCGAAACTCAGCGGGCCGCGACGGGTCGAACTTTCAGGTATGAGTGATGATAAGCGGCGGGAAATTTGCCAGCTCATCAACAAAGCCCTGCCCTATGCTCAGGAAAAAGAAAACGCCGGTCATGGCGACCAGCGTTATTTCCGGCTGGAGATTTACTATGCATCGGAAGCGCATTCGGCCAGCCTGGTGGTGATTATTCCTGAAACCGAAACGCCCGAGGAACTGGTGAATTTATGGAAGCAGGCTCCCCCTGACGATCACTCTGCGGAATAAGGCGAATACGTAAACTGTACCCTTTTTTTAGAAATCATCCCGTGCCCGTTTTGGCAGAAGTAATCTACCGCGCCGCAGGCTTTCAGCTCCTGCAACGGTTGCTGGCAATCCGGGCATAATGCGATTTGCTGATAGTCGCCATGGCCGGCGTCACAATGAAAGTGACCACTTACCCAGCTCATCGGCTGGCTGCAAACCGGACAAAGTGCATCCATCGTCTATCCCTCTAAATAACACCCAGCGTCCGCAGTAAATACAGACCCAGTGCGGTAGTGAAAAATGATCCGAGCGTGGTGACGGCAATAATATTCGCCGCCAGCGTCGCGTTGCCGCCCATTGCACGGGTCATCACGTAGCTGCCCGCTGCGGTCGGTGTGCAGGAAAAGAGAAATATAACGCCGAGCGCCGCGTCGCGAAAGCCAAACAGCCATGCCCCGAAGGTCATCAGCGCAGGCACAAATATCACACGTGACGCGGAAGACCAGGCTGCCACGTGAGAACTGCGGAACATCGCCTTCACGTCAAGACTGGCACCGGCACATAACATTGCCAGCGGCAGCGCCATCCCTGAAATAAACTCACCGGTGCTGGCAATGGTCGCTGGCATCGGTAAATGGCTGTACTTAAACGCCAGCCCGAGCACCAGACCAATAATCAGCGGATTGGTGATAATACCGCGCAGAATCGGCTTCAGCCCGATGCTATTCCCCTGCCCGCCTTTCAGGCTACGGGTTAGCGTAATCACGGAAAGCACGTTGAAGAGGATCACTGTGACCGCCAGATACATCGACCCCAGCGCAATACCTTCGCTGCCAAAGGCCAGCGAGGCATAAGCAAGACCCGCGATGCCGGTATTGGCGCGGAATCCTCCCTGAACAAAAATACCGCGCTCACGCGGGTCTTTCACCAGTTTTATCGCCACCAGTTCCAGCAACAGAAATGAAGCGACGGTGCCAAGGCCACCATAAATGGCGAGCGGCAGATTTGAGCCTGAGGAATCATGCCCTTGCGCCACGCTGAAAAAAAGCAGGCAAGGTAAGGCGATATTGAACACCAGCCGGCTGGCTTTCTCGTTAAAACTGTCGTCCATCAGGCCAGTGCGGCGCAAAAACACGCCCAGCAGCAAGATCAATAAATTGGGAACCGTAACGCCAAACGCAAAACTCCAGGTCTGCCAGAACATCCAGCCAGCTCCTTGCGGGGAAATTAAGACGAAAAAAAGGGGTACATTTTCATGCACCCCATTCGTTTAGGATTTGTTTTTCAGGTGCTGCATCAGACGTCGGCGCTTGCGCTGCTGGTGAGGAGAAAGCGAGTTTTTCTTGCCTTCATACGGGTTCTCACCTTCTTTGAACTGAATGCGGATTGGCGTTCCCATCACTTTCAGTGAACGACGGAAATAGTTCATCAGATAGCGTTTATAGGAATCAGCCAGGTCTTTCACCTGATTACCGTGAATCACCACGATTGGCGGGTTATAACCCCCGGCGTGAGCATATTTCAGTTTCACGCGGCGACCATTGACCAGCGGTGGCTGGTGATCGTCAGCCGCCATTTGCATGATACGGGTCAGTAAGGAAGTGCTCACACGCGTGGTTGCACAGGTGTACGCTTCGTTTACTGACTCAAACAGGTTACCAACGCCGCTGCCGTGCAGGGCAGAGATGAAGTGAATGCGGGCAAAATCAACGAAACCAAGACGCAGATCCAGCTGATCTTTAACCTGAGCACGTGCTTCTTCGCTCATGCCATCCCACTTGTTGACCACGATAACCAGCGAGCGCCCGCTGTTGAGGATAAAGCCTAACAGCGAGAGATCCTGATCGGAAATGCCTTCGCGGGCATCGATAACCAGCATCACTACGTTGGCATCTTCAATCGCCTGCAGGGTTTTGATTACCGAGAATTTCTCCACGGTTTCAGTCACTTTGCCGCGCTTACGCACACCGGCGGTGTCGATCAGAACGTATTCACGCTCGTCACGCACCATCGGGATATAAATACTGTCGCGGGTGGTGCCCGGCATGTCATAAACCACGACGCGCTCTTCACCCAGAATACGGTTAGTCAGTGTGGACTTACCTACATTCGGACGTCCGACGATAGCCAGTTTGATTGGCAGAGACTGCGGGTCGAAATTATCTTCTTCGTCTTCAGGGATTTCATCACCGGTGGCTTCCTGCTCGGCCCAGTAAGCTGCGTTAGCTTCTTCCTCGGTCAGTTCGACTTCTTCCGGCTTTTCACCCACGAACGGGATCAGTACGTGTTCGATCAGTTGCGTCACGCCACGGCCGTGTGAAGCCGCGATAGCATACACATCGCCCAAACCGAGTGAGTAGAAATCACCGGTTGCGCTGTCCGGATCCAGCCCGTCAGTTTTGTTGGCGACCAGGAAAGTGGCTTTTTCACGGCTGCGAAGATGCTGGGCAATGCCCTGATCGGCAGGCATCAGGCCCGCGCGCGCATCCACCATGAACAGCACGATATCCGCTTCTTCGATAGCCAGCAGAGATTGCCCTGCCATGCGGGTTTCAACGCCATCTTCGGTACCGTCAATACCGCCGGTATCCACGATGATGAATTCATTACCCTCAATTTCGGCACGACCATACTTGCGGTCACGCGTAAGCCCCGGGAAATCCGCCACCAGCGCATCACGCGTCTTGGTTAAACGGTTAAATAAAGTGGATTTACCCACATTCGGGCGCCCAACAAGCGCAACGACAGGTATCATTTTGAAGCCTCAGTGTTTTTATAGGTGGTGCTAAACGCAAATAGCTGGCCTGCTGAATTTCATTGCAAACCACTATAATTCAATTTGTTACAGCGCAATCTCTCATTTGGGATTACGCGGATTTCAGAATACGAAACGGCCCCTGAGCAATTCAGGAGCCGTTTTAAAGCCCGGGGTCAACCGACCTCAGGGCCAGATGCCGGTCGCAGTATTAGCGGGTGAAGGAGTAAACCTCGCCACCTTTCGCCTGCACAACCAGCTTGTCGCTTGCCACAATCGGCGCACTCAGGAAGCCATCGCTGTCGACTTTCTGCTGAGCAACAAAACGACCATCAGTGGTGTTGATCCAGTGCAGATAGCCTTCGGAATCGCCGACCACAATGTAACCATTATACAGCACCGGTGCCGTCAGGTTACGGTGCAGCAACTCACTTTGGCGCCACACGCTGACACCACCCTGAGTATCGAGCGCCATCACGCGGTCATCCTGGTCAACCATATAGATATGGCCTGCGTCGACAATGATGTCATTCACAGAACCAACATCACGTTTCCACATAATCTGACCAGAACGCAGATCCATCGCCACCAGATTGCCATTGTATGCCAGCGTATAAACAACGCCATCAACGATAACCGGCGTGGTATCCACATCGCTCAGACGGTCGATTTCAGTCGTACCGGTAGTCTGAGAAATACGTTGTTGCCAGATCAGCTGACCTTCTTTCATCAGTACAGCACTGACGCGGCCATTATCACCACCGACGATTGCAGCACCAAAGGCTACTGCAGGCGCTGATTCACCACGCAGAGACAGCGTTGGCATATCGAGGTTAGCGGTCCATTGAATGGTACCGTCGGATTCATTCAGACCCTGCAACATACCATTGCCGGTGTGAACCAGAACCAGACCATCGCTGACAACCGGACGGGACAATGCTTCCCCCGCCACTTTGGTCTGCCAGGCGATTTTACCATCAGTGGTGTTCAATGCATAAACGATAGCTTTTTCACTGCCAACGTAAACGTGATCACCTGAAACTGTCAGGCCGCCAGACAGCTGTGCAGAAATATTTCGGGAGAGGAAGCCGGTCTTTTCAGACAGGTTGACGCTCCATTTTTCTTTACCACTGTCAGCGTCGAGTGCTTTAACCAGACCAAAACGGTCAGCCGCAAAAATGGTGCTGTCCTGCCAGGCCGGACGCAGATTGGAGTAGAATTCGCCAATGCCGTCGCCTACGGATTTGCTCCACACTTGCGTCGGTGTGAATTGGTTCTCAACTTTTGGCAGAGGAGACATTTTGACCACGTCTTCTTCGCTGTTAAACAATGAACAGCCACTTAGCAGGGCAACAGAAACCCATCCTACCAAGAGTGTTTTACGCAATTGCATCGGGGTTCCCCTTAGCTGGCTAAGTTGTTCAATTTCATACGCAGCACGGTTTGCAGCGTTTGAGAGGGTTTAGAATCAAGTCCTTTGCTGTAGGCTTCACGAGCACCTTTTGCATCGCCTTTGGCAAGCAAAACATCACCACGGATGCCTTGTTGCATAGCCGTCCAGCCTTCACCCTTCACGCCGTCTAACGTTTTGAGTGCATCATCAAATTTGCCTTGCTGCATCTGGACACGCGCCAGACGTAAGTTCACCAGCGAACGTAAATTATCTTCTTTGGCCTGACCTTGCGCCTGCACTAATTGCTTTTCAGCATTGGCGAAATCACTGGTTCCGACAAAATGATCAGCCAGTTGCAGGGCGGCAAATACGCCGTAATTATTGTCATTGCTCTGAGCAAATTTTTCGAGATCAGCCACGCCTTTCGCGTTATTGCTGGTCAGCGACTGATTAGCTTGCTGGAAAGACGCAGAAGCTTCCGTCAGGGCAGAGTCCTGGTGACTCTGCCAGAAACGCCAGCCGCCCAGGGCTGCAATACCCAGAACAACGCCGATGGCCAGCGCTTTACCGTTTTCGGCAAAGAAGCGACGTACAGCATCAACCTGTTCATTCTCAGTGGTATAGACTTCCACAGTGTCCTTCTCCTTAACCCAACATCGAAGCCAGACGCGCGACGATTTCGCTTTGCGCCAGCGTTTCTTGCGTTCCACTCTGCAGGTCTTTTACGACGACCTGCTGGTTAGCGACTTCAGTTTCGCCTAGTACCAGGGCAACACGCGCACCCCATTTATCAGCACGGGCGAACTGTTTCTTGAAATTGCCGCCACCGTAGTTAGTCATAACTTTCAGCTCAGGCAGCGCATCACGCAGTGTTTCAGCCAGTTGCATAGCCACGCTTTGCGTGCCAGCACCGGATGAGATCACGTAGGTGTCGACGGTTGCCGGTGCTTTGAAGTCCGGGTTTACGGCCTGAACCAGTAATACCAAACGTTCCAGCCCCATGGCGAAACCGACACCCGGTGTTGCACGACCGCCCAGTTGTTCGACCAGACCGTCGTAGCGGCCACCCGCACACACAGTACCTTGTGAGCCTAAGCTGCTGGTTACCCATTCGAACACGGTGCGGTTGTAATAATCCAGACCGCGCACAAGTCGCTGATTAACCGTATATGGGATACCAGACTGCTCTAAAAGTTCACACAGACCTGCAAAGTGTTCTCTTGATTCTTCATCAAGATAATCACCCAGTTCCGGTGCATCATTTAATAACGTCTGAATATCGGGATTTTTGGAGTCCAGAACACGCAGCGGATTGCTGTACATGCGACGTTTACAGTCTTCATCCAGCTTGTCTTTATGTTGCTCCAGGAAAGCCACCAGCGCATCACGATAGTTCGCGCGGGCTTCCAGTGAACCGATAGAGTTCAGTTCCAGCGCCACGTGCTCAGAAATCCCCAGCGCGCGCCACCAGCGGGCGGTCAGCAGAATTAATTCGGCATCAACGTCCGGCCCTTGCAGACCAAAGACTTCTACACCCAACTGATTGAACTGACGATAGCGACCTTTTTGCGGGCGTTCGTAACGGAACATCGGACCGATGTACCACAGACGTTGTTCCTGATTGTACAGCAGACCATGTTCAATACCGGCGCGCACGCAGCCCGCCGTACCTTCCGGACGCAGCGTCAGGCTTTCGCCGTTGCGGTCTTCAAAGGTATACATTTCTTTTTCCACGACATCAGTCACTTCACCGATAGCGCGTTTAAACAATGGGGTCTGCTCTACAATCGGCATACGGATTTCACTGTAGCCGTAACTGCCAAGCACTTGTTTCAACGATCCTTCAATACGTTGCCACAGGGCTGTGTCTTCTGGCAGGTAGTCGTTCATGCCGCGAATGGCCTGGATATTCTTTGCCACGTCAGTTCTCTATCGTTTTATAAAAAATGAACCCGATTATAGGGGCTTTGTGGCTTGTGGTTCAACGCACAGACGCCATTACCCCAGTCGGGTTCAATATAATAATGCAGATGTACGCTGACACCTGCAACCGATGTTACTTTTCAAGATGATTGATAACGATACGTTTACTCTCATCCATAATCGCCGCTTTGGCGCGAATTTTTGCTTCTAACTGGTCGATCATATCATTGTTATCAAAACGCTCTCTCTGACGGACACCATCTTCATAGAAACCGCTTTTGTTATGACCGCCGGTGACGCCCATGGTAGAAACCAGCGCTTCGCCCGGACCGTTAACCACACAACCAATGATCGAAACGTCCATTGGCGTGATGATATCTTCCAGACGTTGTTCCAGCGCATTCACGGTACCGATGACATCAAACTCCTGACGCGAACAAGTCGGACAGGCAATAAAGTTGATACCACGGGAACGGATACGCAGTGATTTGAGGATATCGAATCCGACTTTGACTTCTTCAACCGGATCGGCCGCCAGCGAAATACGCAGCGTGTCGCCGATACCTTCTGAGAGCAGCAGGCCCAGACCAATGGCTGATTTAACGGAACCTGCACGCAGGCCACCGGCTTCGGTAATTCCCAGATGCAGAGGCTGAACAATTTGCTTAGCCAGCAGACGGTAGGACTCAACAGCCAGGAAAACGTCAGAGGCTTTCACGCTGACTTTGAACTGGTCGAAGTTAAGACGGTCAAGAATATCAACGTGGCGCATCGCCGATTCCAGCAACGCTTGCGGCGTAGGTTCGCCGTACTTTTCCTGAATATCTTTTTCCAGGGAGCCACCGTTCACACCGATACGGATAGGAATATTTTTGTCGCGTGCGCAATCCACCACGGAGCGGATGCGGGATTCGTTACCGATGTTACCTGGATTAATACGCAGGCAATCTACGCCGTATTCTGCAACCTGCAGGGCGATGCGGTAATCGAAATGAATATCAGCGACCAGCGGGACATTAACCTGCTGTTTGATAAGTTTGAATGCTTCTGCCGCATCCATGGTTGGCACAGAAACGCGAACAATGTCGACACCGACGCGTTCCAGTGATTTGATCTGTGCGACTGTCGCCGCGACATCTGTGGTGCGAGTGTTGGTCATCGATTGCACCGCAATCGGTGCTCCGTCACCTACAGGCACCTTGCCGACATAAATCCGGGTTGATTTGCGACGGGTAATGGGTGCTTGGTTATGCATTACTTCACTCTCCATCGTTGCAATCGTCTGACAAACTGCCGATTACTCGGCAGCTAAGGTCAGGCGCGCAACACGGCTTGATTTTACAAAACGACTTAAATCAACCAGCTTGCCCTGGAATTGGATATCCACCGCCCCCGGCGCACCGATTTTCAGTTTATACGGCGCAGTGCCCTTCACGCTGAAGGTCTCTCCGCCTTTCTTCATGCCGCTGAACAGGGTTTTCCCTGATGCGTCATCAATCTGGAACCAGCAGTCAGCTTTAAAGGTAAAGGTCACCGCTTGTGGATCCGCACCTGCTGCCGCAGTTTGTGCATCACCGGTTGGTAGACCGTTTTCAGCAGTTGCAGGCTGACTGGTTGAAACAGCGGCAGGCGCTTGCTCCGCTGGCGTACCTGATGCTGCCGGTGCGTTGCTTGCTGCTGCGCCCGGTGCGGTATTCAGCGGGATAGAATTCTGCGGCTGTGTTGTGTTTGCAGCAGGAGCCGGGTCAGAAGAAGTATCTTCTGTTGTCGGTGCAGAATTCGCATTGTCGCCCAGAGGAATAGTTTGCCCCTGGCCGTTATCCTGATTCAGTTGTGCCGATGATTGATCGGCCATTGTTGCGATTTCCTGCTGTTGCGCCTGATGATTTTGCCACCACCACGCACCGGTCAGGCCAATCACCACAAACACCACCAGCCAGGTAAAGCCCATCAGCCAGCCATCGCGTTTTTTGCGAGACTTACCGAGAGAGAATCCCTGCATTGAAGCCACTTTAGGCACTTTAATCGGCGCTTGTTTACCGATCAGACCTAATAATTCTTCTTCCGGGACATGAACCAGTTTTGCATAGGAACGGAGGTAACCACGCAGGAAAGTCGGCGCAAGATCGGCCGGCGTCGTTTCTTCTTCGATTTGGCGAATAGTTGAGACTTTCAGACACAGGCGTTCTGCAACAGCCTGATGACTAAGACCTAACTGTTCACGAGCCTGACGCAGACGTTCGCCTGTAGTCAGTTTTGCATTATTTTCTTGAGGGGCTTCAGTATTCATTGGCTAAGAACTGCTGGTACTGTTTAGATTGTGGATAACTACGCGCAAGTTGCTTACCGTAGCGTTGAACGCTATCCGGGTTGCCCGCTAACGCAGCGAATCGAATTTGTAACATGAGGCTGTCGGCAGTGGCTGGCAGAACATGTTGATATACATCCAGTAATAGTTTCGCCTGAGCGCGGTTCCCTTCCCCAAATTCTTTGGTTGCCTCAGTCAGCAAGGGTGCGCCTTTATCGGGATCCACTTTCAATGCCCGGCTTAGTAACACTCGCGCTTCCTCATTCTGATTGGCCTTCAGAAAACAGTAGCCTGCATTTTCCAGACTGTCAGCAACCTGACCGTAATCAGGCGCATTAGCTGCGGCGCTAAACTGCTGTTGTGCGGGTACATACTGCCCTAAACTACACAAAAACGCACCGTAATTATTTAAGACCGTCCCATTTTGCGGCGCCAGCTGCAACGCTTGCTGGTAGCGGCTTTCCGCTGCTTTCTGATTGCCGTTTTTTTGCTCGTAAAGCGCCATGCCAAGCTGTGTCCGATAATCCTGCGGCGCACCGTCAACGGCTTTCTGCAGATTCTGCCTGGCCGCCTCCATGTTCCCCTGATTCAGGTACGCCATGCCAAGTTCGAGACGCGTTTGTGCTGCGCCGCTGGCCTGTTGCGTTTCTTTCGGTGAACTGGAACATCCCGCCAGTAAAGCCACAGTCATGCCTGCGGCGATCAGCATTTTCACACTGCCCTTCATTGTCATGCTTAATTCCCTTTACCCTGCCAGCGACAATAAAACAGCGGGCTTCGACGGAACACTGTAGCGAAGCCCATTGGGATCAGACGGCTTTTACGGAAATCTGTTGCTCGCCTGCCATTTTTTTCTTCAACGTACGTTTGGTACGGTCGATAACATCACCGGCCAGCTGACCACACGCGGCATCAATGTCATCACCACGGGTTTTGCGCACGATAACTGTAAAGCCATAATCCATCAGCACTTTAGAGAAACGATCAATACGGCTGTTCGAGCTGCGGCCATACGGCGCGCCCGGGAACGGGTTCCATGGGATCAGGTTGATTTTACATGGCGTATTCTTCAGACGCTCAGCCAGTTCATGCGCATGCTCGGTGCCATCATTGATGTGATCCAGCATAACGTATTCGATGGTAACGCGGCCCTGATTGGCGTTGGATTTGCTAATATAACGCTCAACAGCGGCCAGGAAGGTATCGATATTGTACTTGCGGTTGATCGGCACAATTTCGTCACGAATGGCGTCGTTAGGTGCGTGCAGGGAAATCGCCAGCGCGACATCAATCATATCGCCCAGCTTGTCCAGCGCAGGGACGACACCCGATGTGGAAAGCGTCACGCGACGTTTTGACAAACCGAAACCGAAATCGTCGAGCATGATTTCCATGGCCGGAACCACGTTATTGAGGTTCAGCAAAGGTTCGCCCATGCCCATCATCACCACGTTGGTGATGGGGCGCGTACCGGCCACTTTCGCCGCACCGATAATTTTTGCCGCACGCCATACCTGACCGATAATTTCGGACACACGCAGGTTACGGTTAAAGCCCTGTTGCGCCGTGGAACAGAAAGTACATTCCAGTGCACAGCCGACCTGAGAGGAAACGCAAAGCGTCGCACGGTCGCCGTCCGGGATATACACGGTTTCAACTAGTTGTCCGCCCACCTGAATCGCCCACTTGATGGTGCCGTCAGTTGAACGTTGTTCTGACGCGACTTCCGGTGCACGAATTTCTGCAACGCGGGCCAGCTTTTCACGCAGCGCCTTATTGATATCGGTCATTTGCTCGAAATCATCGCTGCAGTAGTGATACATCCACTTCATGACCTGATCAGCACGGAACGGTTTTTCGCCCATGTTGATGAAGAACTCACGCATTTGCTTGCGGTTAAGGTCAAGAAGGTTAATTTTTGCGGCAGCAGGCACGACAGTATTCACGGCTTCTGCGGAAACAGCGTTATTTTCAGACAAAATTGGCTCGGACGTGTTGGATTCTAACATGATGAAAATGGCCTCGTTGTTACACGTTATGGCGTATTGGAAGTGCAGAGCCTGGCCCGAAAGGTAACGGCTGGCCTGCAAATAAAATTGCGCCCCGAAGAGGCTGGCTCATTCGGGGCGCAACATTGTACAAATTTTAGGGCACGGTTGCCATGTTTGGAAAGTACAGTTACAAAATTCTTGTGAATTTGCGGCTTATCTTCCAGCAACGGTGACTCAAAAATCTTAACGCGGGCAGATTTCGCTTTCGGTAAAGAAGTAAGCGATTTCGCGTTGTGCAGATTCTACAGCATCAGAACCGTGAACCGCGTTAGCAGTGAAGCTATCCGCGAAGTCTGCACGCAGTGTGCCAGCCAGTGCGTTGTCCGGGTTAGTGGCGCCCATGATGTCACGGTTACGCTGAACCGCGTTTTCACCTTCCAGAACCTGAACCATGATCGGGCCAGAGGTCATGAACTCAACCAGACCGTCGAAGAACGGACGGCCTTTGTGTTCTGCGTAGAAGCCTTCAGCTTGTTCTTTCGTCAGTTTCAGCATTTTAGACGCGATGATGGTGAAGCCAGCGCGTTCGAAACGTGCGTAGATAGCACCGATGTCGTTGTTAGCTACGGAGTTTGGCTTGATGATGGAAAAAGTGCGTTCGATAGTCATGAAAAAACCTCTGTCTGACTTTTATAGGTAGGGCCGGTTAATTTAATGTTATACCTGCCGTAAAATGGCGGTGATTATAGGGAGCGAAGTTACGATTGCCTACCCGAATCACAACATTTAATTAAAAAAATGTGTGATTAATTCACTATCGAACCTAAACCACCTATTTCCCGCAAACAAAACAGGGGCAAAACGGTGCTTTCCCCTGGTGTCCTCTCACTTTTATGCCTGTCCTGACGAAGGAATAATATTGCGCAACCAGCTTCCCCACTTGCGCTGATAGAACGGCTGGGTGTGGCTGATCAGATAATGGCTGATGCCACGCTCTTTTTCAGAAACGATACAGAAATCCACCGGACGCTCGTCGGGAGAGGTTTCACTCGCCACATTCCCTGCCTCGCGGATCAGCGCGTCAATCTCCTGCTCATCACCGTCCGCTTCGACGCCAATCAGCAGGTTTGGCTGTTCATCCACGGCTTTATCGTGGATCAGCGCCATAAATGCACGGCGCACCGGTTTCTTCTGAGTGAAAAGCGTGGTGAGCGCGTCGATCATGGCGGAAGGATACTCCTCCGGCTGGCCGATCAGCAGCTGACTTTCTTTATCCAGCACCAGCTCAGACGGCGCATTTAACCCGCCATTGCTCAGCAACAGCGTGACCTCGTTCGGGGTGAATTCCTTGCCGTACTCCGACTTCGGATTCAGAAACAACTCCTCCCCTTGTGTCATTTCAAACAACACGCGGGCAGGCAGCGCGACAAACGCCTGCTCATCCGGGCTTTCGCCGGCACTGGCTTTTTCCAGAACCTCCACAGAGGAAAAGAAAGGAATGATCGAGCTGCCGTCCTGTTTTTCCCAGTGCAAAACATTCAGTTCACTGCCTGCGGTAATCGCCACACTGCCCTGCTTTTCAGCGTCATCCTGCCCTGCATCACCGAGCACAAACACGGTGGACTCCAGCAAAGTTTGATAAAACGCCGGACGCCAGGCAGGCGCGGTGACAGACAGGCGGAGCAGGCGCTCCAGCTCGTTTTCACCGTCGGTCGCCGCCGCGCTGGCAGGGAGATGATCGTGTGGGACACTCATGGTTCTTAACTCCGCTAGTGGTATAAAACGGGGCGCTGTTAAGCGCCCCGTTGTGCTTCATGCATGCATTGCTTTCTAAAACTTACTTCGCCTTGGCTAACAGCAGGTTGGCGACGGTACGCACCCCCAGACCTGTCGCACCGGCAGACCACTGATCCGCTGCGCTTTTGCGGTACGTTGCGGAACAGTCGATGTGCAGCCAGCCTTTCTTATAGTCAGTGACGAAATGAGACAAGAACGCAGCGGCTGTGCTTGCGCCCGCAGTGTGTGCAGGACCGGCAATGTTGTTCAGTTCAGCAAAGTTAGATGGCAGATGAGAACGGTGGAATTCTTCCAGTGGCAGACGCCAGAACGGTTCGTGTTCGGCTTTCGCGCTTTCCAGCAGTTCGCCTGCCAGTGCATCGTCAAAGCTGAACAGTGCGTGATAATCGTTACCCAGCGCAGTTTTCGCCGCGCCGGTCAGCGTGGCCGCATCAATGATCAGTTCGGGTTTTTGCGCAGAAGCGTCGATCAGGCCATCAGCCAGCACCAGACGGCCTTCGGCGTCGGTGTTCATCACTTCAACGGTTTTACCGTTGCGGTAGCGGATAATGTCGCCCAGTTTCAGTGCATTGCCGCTGACCATGTTATCCGCGCAGCACAGATACAGTTTCACACGTTTATTCAGACCGTTCGCCGCTGCCAGCGCCAGTGCGCCGGTCAGCGTGGCCGCGCCGCCCATATCCGCTTTCATGGAATCCATTGACGCACTTGGCTTCAGGCTGTAACCGCCGGTATCAAAAGTGATACCTTTGCCGACCAGACAGGCGTAAACCGGTGCATCTGCGTCGCCGCCCGGGTTGTAATCCAGCGCCAGTAATACCGGCGGACGGTCAGAACCGCGGCCCACGGTGTGGATACCCATATAACTTTGCTGACGCAGGTCGTCGCCTTTGGTGATGCGGTAGCTGACTTTTTCATTACCGAATTCACACATCAGATCAACCGCGCGGGTCGCCAGTTGTTCAGGGGACAAATCCTCTGCCGGGGTATTAATGGTATTACGTACCCAGTCGATGATTTTCAGCCGTTTTTTAAGCGTGTTGGCGTCATCTTCGGACAATTCTGCCCATTCAACGTTGCGTGTGCCTTTCGGGCCACGGAAGCCTTGCCAGAATGCCCAGCTATTTTCGAGATCCCAGCCTTCACCCGCCAGTTTAACATTTTTAACACCCTGACCGTCGATACGACGCGCGGCACGGGCAATGACCGTCAGCACATCGCCGCCATTCAAATGAATGGTCATACCGGCGGAATCGGTGCTCAGTGTGACTTTTTCGCCCCAGCGCGCATCAGCAGGCTGGGAAGAAAGGAATACGGACATTGCTTCATTGGTCGTGACTTCGGAACTCATAACAGCACTCCTGATGTTTTTTATCTTCAATGAATATTCATTTTCAATGACAGGCAAATCACCCTTTCATCGGGTGGCACTTCATTTCGTATAAACAGGTGGCAACTCACGCAGGCGGCGGACAGATTTCACCACCAGCGCAATCGCATAATCAATTTCTTCTTCCGTTGTCCAGCGCCCCAGCGAGAAGCGAAGGGAGCTGTGCGCCAGTTCTTCACTTAATCCCAGAGCACGCAGAACATAGGAAGGCTCAAGGCTGGCAGACGTACAAGCCGAACCTGACGATACCGCCAGATCTTTCAACGCCATGATCAGAGACTCCCCTTCTACACCGGCAAAACTGACGTTGAGAATATTCGGTGCCGCATGCTTCGGCGTGCCGTTCAGAAACACCTGATCCAGCGCCTGAATGCCTTTCCACAGGCGATCGCGCAGTTCAGTCAGACGCGCTACTTCGGCGGTCATTTCTTCTTTGGCGATACGATAAGCCTCGCCCATCCCGACAATCTGATGCACCGGCAATGTACCGGAACGCATGCCGCGTTCATGACCGCCGCCGTGGATTTGCGCATCAATCCGCACTTTCGGTTTACGACTCACGTACAGCGCGCCGATGCCTTTCGGGCCGTAAATCTTATGCGCGGAAAACGACATCAGATCAACCTGCAACTCGCTGAGATCAATCGCAATCTTGCCCACACTTTGGGTCGCATCCACATGGAAAAGGATGCCCCGACTGCGGCACAGTTCGCCGATGGTCGCAATATCCTGTACCACGCCGATTTCATTATTCACCTGCATGATGGACACCAGAATGGTGTCCGGGCGCAGCGCCGCTTCAATCGCCGCTGGCGGAATAAAACCATCTGCCTGCGGCGCCAGATAGGTGACGTCGAAGCCTTCCGATTCCAGCTGTGCACAGGTGTCTAACACCGCTTTATGCTCAGTCTGGCTGGTAATAATGTGTCTGCCTTTCGCGCTGTGCGCGTGGGCGGCACCTTTAATCGCCAGATTGTCAGATTCGGTGGCGCCCGACGTGAAGACGATTTCACGCGGATCGGCATTAATCAGCTCGGCAATCAGGTTACGCGCTACATCCACCGCCTCTTCAGCCTGCCAGCCGAAACGGTGAGAACGGGAAGCCGGATTACCGAAAGTACCGTCCAGTGTTAAACACTGCATCATTTTCTGTGCAACACGCGGATCAACCGGCGTGGTGGCAGAGTAATCAAGATAAATAGGTATTTTCATGGCAGGTAGGCTCCGGACTGCGCGTTCGGCTTCGAACGAAAGAATTAAAAAACGACATCCAGTTTAAAACGGGTTCACGGCTTCTTAAAAGGGAAATGACGCTTTGCGGGCACTAATCGGTAAGAATTGACGTCAGAAAAGCAAAAGCCCGCGGAAATGTGCATTTCCGCGGGCTTTTAGTAACGTAAGAATTCGCATGCATCCCCTAAATCATTCGTGTCGCATCAAGGCGGCAACGGAGCAAACCCCGAGGCGGCGCGAAGGATGACGGGGATTAGGCTCGAAGATTGACGTTGATAGTTTCCATCTGGCGGCCATTCGGCTGACGACGGGTTTCACCGTTCTGACGGTCAGCCACTTCCAGGATTTCCTGATTATTGACCAGCTCTGCCAGCGTAATATTGTTCAGGAAGCCGCTGATGCGTTCGCTCAGATCACGCCATAAGGTGTGAGTCAGGCAACGTTCGCCATTCTGGCAGCCTTCTTTACCCTGGCAACGGGTCGCATCGACAGATTCGTCAACGGCAGTAATCACTGCGCCAACGGCAATATCACCAGAATCTTTACCTAACAGATAACCACCGCCCGGACCACGAACACTGGCAACCAGACCATTTTTGCGTAAGCGCGAGAAAAGCTGCTCCAGGTAAGAAAGGGAAATACCCTGACGCTCAGAAATGTCAGCCAGTGGTACTGGTCCTTCCTGGGAATGCAGTGCAACGTCGAGCATAGCGGTCACGGCATAACGGCCTTTGGATGTCAGTCTCATAGCATGGTTACCTGTTTAAATGACTTAGAAATTCAATAGTGCGGAACATGCAAACGAGTCTGCCATTCCCGAGTAAAACAGTCAACTATTTAACCTAGTAATTTACTCAAGTATTACAGTGCGGGCAGAACCGCACTATTGCTGTCATTTACTGATAATCGACAACACTTTGATAAAAAACAAAAAACTGGTTTTTTATAATCAAATTTCGATACTTATTCTTTGTTGCTATGAGTCTTTTCAATCGACGTCAGGATACCGCGCAGGATGTTTAATTCCTGAGATTCAGGTCGTGCACGGGTAAACAGACGGCGTAATTTGCTCATCACCTGCCCCGGATGTGCCTGACGAATAAAGCCGGTTTCCAGCAAGGTTTTTTCCAGATGCTGATAGAAACGTTCGAGATCGTCGACCAGCGGATACGGCGTTTCTTCGTATTCGATTTGCGGTTTTGCCGCTTCCAGCAAGGCCAGATGTGCGACGCGTACTTCATAGGCAATAATCTGCACAGCCATCGCCAGATTCAGCGAGCTGTATTCAGGGTTTGCCGGAATGCACACGTGATAGTTACATTTTTGCAGTTCTTCGTTGGTCAGCCCGACGCGTTCGCGGCCAAACACCAGCGCCACCGGCGCGGTTTGTGCGGCTTTCGCACTGTGCTCACCGCACTCGCGCGGTTCAAGCATCGGCCAAGGCAGTGTGCGGGAACGTGCGCTGGTACCGATCACCAGACTACAGCCAGCCAGCGCTTCATCAAGCGTATCAACAATTGTCGCGTTACCGATGACATCACTGGCTCCGGCAGACAAAGAGATAGCCTGCGAGTCAGGTTTTACCAGCGGATTCACCAGATAAAGGCTTGATAAACCCATGGTTTTCATAGCACGGGCGGTAGAGCCCATATTGCCAGTGTGGGACGTTTCTACTAATACAATGCGGATATTGGGCAGCATAGGAACTCTTAACCAGACGGAAAATCACAACAGCCTAACACAACGGTAGTTAATTTTCAGAACCCCTGCTATACTGCGCGCCGTTTCCCGTATTCCCGTTCTTTAACATCCTAGTTGGAAGATATCCATGCATCCGATGCTCACCATCGCCGTGCGCGCTGCGCGCAAGGCCGGTAACCTGATTGCCAAACATTACGAAACGCCAGACTCTGTAGAATCTACACAAAAAGGTACCAACGATTTTGTTACCAACGTAGACCGCGATGCAGAACACATGATTATCGATGTTATTCGCAAATCCTATCCAAAACACACCATCATCAGTGAAGAGTGTGGCGAGCTGGAAGGCGAAGACAAAGACGTACAATGGATTATCGACCCGCTGGATGGCACCACCAACTTCGTTAAACGCTTCCCACATTTCGCTGTTTCTATCGCCGTGCGCATCAAAGGCCGCACTGAAGTCGCGGTAGTTTACGATCCCATGCGTAACGAGCTGTTCACCGCAAGCCGTGGTCAGGGCGCACAGTTGAACGGTTACCGTCTGCGCGGTACTAACGCGAAAGATCTCGACGGCACCATTCTGGCGACCGGCTTCCCGTTCAAAGCAAAACAACACGCAACCAGCTACATGAATGTGGTTGGCAAACTGTTCACCGAATGTGCAGACTTCCGTCGCACCGGTTCTGCTGCGCTGGATCTGGCCTACGTGGCTGCTGGCCGCGTTGACGGTTTCTTCGAAATCGCCCTCAAGCCCTGGGATTTCGCTGGCGGCGAACTGCTGGTTCGTGAATCCGGCGGCGTGGTGACTG
The DNA here is from genome assembly GCF_056402435.1 of Rahnella sp. P4_A8. Classification (NCBI taxonomy): domain Bacteria; kingdom Pseudomonadati; phylum Pseudomonadota; class Gammaproteobacteria; order Enterobacterales; family Yersiniaceae; genus Rahnella; species Rahnella sp. P4_A8. Next base: position 49,934 of record NZ_JBFUHK010000003.1, read on the forward strand.
ACTTTGTTGGCGGCCACAACCACTTCTCGTCAGGCAACATCGTTGCCGGCAACCCACGCGTCGTTAAAGGTATTCTTATGACCATGCGTGATGAACTGAGCGAAGCGCTGAAGCGTTAATTCCGCTGAGTATCAGTTAAAAAAACGGACGTCCTTTCGGGCGTCCGTTTTTTTATGTCTGTTGTTTATGTACAGGAGGTTATCCCCTGAATGGCCCGCCGGTTATCGGCGAAACATCACCGCCGCCCGTGCTGAAGAGCAAAATGCCCGCCACCAGCAGCACAATTCCGCCGGTCAGCGCCAGCAGCGACCAGGTGATCCGCTGCCACGCCGCAGGCGTGCGGGTTGCGCTTAGTTTCACCGCCAGCGCACGGCTGTAAAACACCAGTACGCCAATCAGGGAGACGGTCAGCGACGTGCCGATGGCCATCGTAATGGCTGAAATCACGCCCCAGCTGTAGACGCCAATCACCTTGGAAAACAGCAATACCATGATCGCGCCGGAACACGGGCGCAATCCCATCGCCAGCACAATCGCCACCTGCGTGCGCAAATCTCCGCCCGCCTGAAGCTGCTGATCGTTTGGCACATGCTGATGGCCGCAACCGCAATGTTCGTCGTGGACATGCGTTTCATTGCCCATCGGCGACAGGCTGTGGATTTTCATGGCGTGAACCGGACGCAAACTGTTGATGGTTTGCCACATCCGTTTAAGCGCCCGCCAGCACAACAGCAACCCCAGCAACATCACCAGAATGAAACTGCCCCGCTCCATCCAGAAACTGCTCTGATGCAGCTGACGCGAAGACAGTTGCAGCACGCCGAGCACCACACTGACCAATAATATTGCCACCAGCCCCTGCACAATCGCCGACGCGAAGGTCAGCTTCAGGCTGTTTTTCAGTCGCGAAGGATGCGTCGCCAGATAGGTGGTGATAACGATTTTGCCGTGCCCCGGCCCGATGGCGTGGATCACGCCATAAATCAGGCTAAAACCGGCCAGCGTCATACCCGCCTGCATCGGATTTTCTTTCACCTGCCGCAGCAGACCCGCCAGTTCCTGATGTAACTCCCGCTGCCAGATAATGCTGCTGAGCAAAATACGCGGCCAGTAATGGATTAACAGGGAAGCGCCGCCCGCCAGCAGCAACAGAAATACTGCCAGCGGCCAGAGATCGCGCCAGGACAGGGTTTTCGATGGCGTGGAGATTAATGACATTCCAGCGTGACCTTCTGAGCAAATTGCTGACCAAGATCCATGTCTTCCGGCGGGGCATCAGCCTTATCGAGTGACAGGGCATAATTTTGCAGCGAGGCATCCGGCTTCGGCGTAAACAGTGCCAGCGTACAGCGTTTTTCCAGCGCCGGTGGCAGATGCAACGCGGTTTTGTCTTTATAGGTCATATCGACAAAATACGAAGGATCAAAAGTGGAGAATTCCATCGGTTTGCCTTCCAGCCCTTGCGGTTTGGCCAGCGGCAGGACGAATTCCAGCACTGCCTGATCGCCCTTACGGGAAAGCTGATACTCACTGGGCAGATCCAGATATTTCACCGGTTTTCCGTCACGATAGAAATCTGTGAAGTAATGCTGACTCAGCACCCGCGCCATGACTTCGGCCGCCAGTTTCTTCCAGATATCAGACCCCGGCTTGGCGTTCTGTGCGTCGTACAACAAATCTGCCGAGGTGATTTCATCCATCGTCCAGACCATTTTCAGCCCGGTCAGCGAGGTTTCATTCGCCACGAGCGTGGTCTGCATATCAATAAAACTGTGCGGGTGCGCCAGCACCGTTGCGGGCAGACAGAACAGCGCAACGCCCAGCCATTTGGCGTAACGGGAGAAAGGCCGGTTCCGGGCCTGGTGTAACGTCATTTCCATATCAGGCGCCATTATATTGTTACTAAGTAACAGTATTTTGCTGTGCATTTAACCGGTCGTCAAAAATATCTGTGATCTGAGTTGTAAGCCGGAGTAAAAGCCAATCCCCGCGCCTTATTGCGGGCATTCGCTTTGCTATGCTTGACTAATAATTTCAGGCGATACCTTTTCGGCAGGTGATATGAATCCAGAAAAACAGCCCTCCCCTGCGCTTTCCGCTACGCAACGCCGTTGCCACGTGTTGCTGATGCTGTACGCGCCGCTGACGGCGGTTCAGCTGGAGATCATCAGCGAAATTAACGGCGTCGGGCTAGACATGACGTGGGAAGATCTGGCGGAAGTGACCTGCGAAATTCAGCGGATCCACCAGCTTGATGTGCTGCAGTACAGCGAAAAAGAATGCCGCATTCAGGGCGATACGCTCGCTCAAAGGCTGTGTTTATTTCAGGGCTTGCGCCGTACATTGCGCATTTCACCGGACTTCGTTTCCCGCCATTTTATTCCCTGGCTGCATATTGCCTTCGAAGGCCAGGCCTGCCCGAAGGCTGCTCTGCGCACCGACATTCTTGGCATGATGCTGGAAGACTGCGGCGCGTTATTACCCAAACCCCTGAGCGGACACGACCGCCAGCTGATGCTCATCTGCCTGCAATACTGTCTGTGGCAAAACAATGGCCCGACCGGCTTACGCTTCACCGAACAACAGCGTCGCTGGCTGCGCGAAAAGCCCGAATATCCTGCCGCCCGCGAACTGTTTATTCAGTTACAGGAACTCAGCAACGGCCGGCTGGATGAGTGCGAATGTGAGTTTTTCACCCTGATGTTACGTATGCTGAAAATCCACAGTTATCAGAGTTCCGGTTCGACGGAAGATCAGCGGCTGTTATTAGAAATTGAAAATATGGTGGCGCGTTTTCAGGATATCGCCGGGATGAAATTCAGCAGTTACGAAGGGCTGGTCGGCCAGCTTTTCGCCCATCTGGGCCCGGCGATCGAACGCTGTCATTTTGGCATCGGCATCGACAATCTGATGCAGGAAGAAGTGAACCGCATGTATCCGCGTCTGGTGCGAACCACCCGCGAGGCGTTGCAGGGTTTCGAACACGAATATCTGATTACGCTTTCTGAGGATGAAATCGGGCTGGTGGCGATCACTTTCGGCGCGTGGCTGATGCAGGGTAATGCCTTGCAGGAAAAACAAATTTTGCTGCTGACGCACGACAATCCGCAGCTGGAAGAAGCGGTCGAGCAGCAAATTCGCGAAGCGACGCTGCTGCCGCTGAACATTAAATATCAGACGCTGGCGGATTTCTATAAATTTGGTGCGCCGAGTGGCGTAGCGCTGATTGTCACCCCTTACGCCACCCGCAGCACCGACGCCGACCCGCTGGTGATCCACACGCAACTACCGCTGGCCAAAGAGCAGCGTAAACGTATCCGCTCGCTGCTCGAAGCCCCCTAACGGGCTGACGTCACCGGCGCTGACGGCGTAACCACCGGACGCAGGAAAATCGCCGGCACCGCCAGCAGCGCCATCACCCAGAACAATCCGGCATGCAGATGTTCGAACAGGAAACCGGATACCATGGTCATCACGGCCACGCCGCCCCCCATCGCCAGTGCGGAATACACCGATTGCAGGCGGATCACCTGATCACGTGGTCGTGCAGCGATAAATCGCATGCCCGCCAGATGGCAAACCGTAAACGTGCCACAGTGCAGAATCTGCATCACAATCAGCCACGGCAACGCGGTAAACGCCCCCATCATTCCCCAGCGCACCACGCCACACACGGCCGAAAGCAGCAGCAGATCCCGCGCTGACCAGCGGCTGAACAGCTGTTTGCTAAAGGTAAAGACCAGCACTTCCGCCACGACGCCCAGCGACCACAAATAGCCGATGGTCGTGGAAGAATAGCCCACGTCCTGCCAGTAAATTGCACTGAAACCGTAATACGCCGCATGGGCGCCCTGCAACAGCGTCACACATAACAGGAAACGCCAGACTGGTTTTTCGCCAAGCAACGCTTTCCACGAAATACCCGGCGCACCGCTGGTACGCGGCTCTCCCACCGGCTTCACGCTCGGGCGCAGCAACATGCCGAGCAACATCGCGGCCACGCCTGCGGTCAGTGTGTACAAAATCGCCTTATGACCGTAGACCTCAACCAGCTTGCCGGTCACCGCCGATCCAATCACGAAGGCAATGGAGCCCCAGACACGCACCTTGCCGTAATCCATATTGATCTGGCGTTGCAACGTGCCTGCCAGCGCATCGGTCAGCGGCACCAGCGGACCGAAAAACAGACTGAAACCGGCAATGTTGATCATCAGCCACGCCCAGCCGTTGCCAAACCAGAACCCGACGGCAAACGCCAGCGTGAGCAACGCGAGGATGCGTAAACCGGTGATGAGGTAAGACGGGTCTTTGATGGACGGAGAAATGATTAACGTGCCGAGAAAACGGGCGACCAGACCAGCACCCAGCAACAAGCCGATGCTTTCGGAGGAGATCCCCTCACCTTTAAGCCACAGGCCCCAGAAAGGAAGAAAAATACCGTAACTGAAAAAATAGGTGAAATAACTGAGTGCAAGCCAGCGCGTGGAACGCAATTCCATAAATCCTCCGGTGTGAGGCCAATACTTTGACAAAGCTCACAATCGCTAGCAATCCGCAGACGCTTTCATACTCCCGTAATGTCTGCCAGCTCACAAATTCTGATACATGCCCATAAAAAAACCCGCCGTAGCGGGTTTTAGCAGCTTAACGGCTTCGCAAATATTACGCGTAAACCGGGAAACGTGCACAGATGTCGAGAACTTTCTGTTTAACGCGTTCGATCGTTGCTTCGTCGTTCACGTTGTCCAGCACGTCACAGATCCAGCCAGCCAGTTCGCGCACTTCAGCTTCTTTGAAACCACGACGGGTCACAGCCGGGGTACCGATACGCACACCAGAGGTCACAAACGGGCTCTTCGGATCGTTAGGTACGCTGTTTTTGTTCACAGTGATGTTAGCGCGACCCAGAGCGGCATCGGCTTCTTTACCGGTCAGATTCTTATCGACCAGATCCATCAGGAACAGGTGGTTGTGCGTACCGCCGGAAACCACTTTGTAGCCGCGTTCCAGAACTACAGCCACCATTGCCTGTGCGTTTTTAGCCACCTGCTGTTGGTAAGCTTTGAACTCAGGTTCCATCGCTTCTTTCAGTGCTACCGCTTTACCGGCAATCACGTGCATCAGCGGGCCGCCCTGACCACCCGGGAAGACAGCAGAGTTCAGTTTTTTGTAGAACTCTTCGTCGCCGCCTTTCGCCAGAATCAGACCGCCGCGTGGGCCAGCCAGCGTTTTGTGCGTGGTGGTGGTCACGATGTGTGCGTGTGGAACCGGGTTCGGGTAAACGCCCGCAGCAATCAGACCGGCAACGTGTGCCATGTCAACGAAGAAGTAAGCGCCAACGCTGTCGGCGATTTCACGCATTTTTGCCCAGTCAACGATACCGGAGAATGCAGAGAAGCCGCCGATGATCATTTTTGGTTTGTGCAGTTCGGCCTGACGTTTCACGTCTTCGTAATCGATGTCGCCGCTTTCGTCGATACCATAAGGCACCACGTTATACAGTTTACCGGAAAGGTTAACCGGTGAACCGTGCGTCAGGTGACCGCCATGGCCAAGGTTCATCCCCAGAATGGTGTCGCCCGGTTGCAGCAGTGCGGTATACACCGCGAAGTTTGCCTGTGAGCCGGAGTGCGGCTGAACGTTGGCGAAATCTGCACCGAACAATTCTTTTGCACGGTCGATAGCCAGTTGTTCAACGATGTCGACGTACTCACAGCCACCGTAATAACGTTTGCCCGGGTAGCCTTCTGCATATTTGTTGGTCAGTTGCGAACCCTGAGCCTGCATGACACGCGGGCTGGTATAGTTTTCTGACGCAATCAGCTCGATATGTTCTTCCTGACGAACAACTTCTTTTTCCATTGCTGCCCACAGCTCAGCATCATAATCGGCAATGTTCATTTCACGCTTTAACATCCGCATCTCCTGACTCAACAAACTAAAAATAAACGCCCCTTCCGGGTTCTGCGCCACAGTGTAAATGTTTAAGCGGCCTTCGGATAGGGTCAGTTTGAGGTTTTTAGGCAAACGATTGGCTCCAGATACAGCAAGGCTTTGATCTGCGAACATCTGTCCATAATCAAGGGATAAATATTCACCTGAACATGTACAAATTTCAGCTTTGTGACTCAGCCCCTGTCGGGAAAAGCCCTTACCCCTTTAGGGGGTGTTTACAGAAATAGTGGGTTTATATAAGATTCATTTAAAATACATGTTTAAATAAAATCATCACAGACAAGGTGTTCACCATGCTTGATTCAGCCACTATCGCCACCGTTAAATCCACTATTCCTTTGCTCGCTGCGACCGGTCCGAAACTGACCGCACACTTTTATGACCGTATGTTTGCGCATAATCCCGAACTGAAAGACATCTTCAATATGAGCAACCAGCGCAACGGCGATCAGCGTCAGGCGCTGTTTGATGCCATCTGCGCTTATGCCGCTAATATTGAAAATCTGGCGGCGCTGCTGCCTGCAGTGGAACGCATCGCGCAAAAACACACCAGCTTCACCATCCAGCCTGAGCAATACAATATTGTCGGCGCTCACCTGCTGGCAACGCTGGATGAAATGTTCAGTCCGGGTCAGGAAGTGCTGGATGCATGGGGCAAAGCCTATGGCGTGCTGGCGAATGTGTTTATTAACCGTGAAACCGAGATTTATCAGGACAGCGCAGAAAAAACGGGTGGCTGGCGCGGCACGCGTGAATTCCGCATCGCCGAAAAACAACCGCAGAGTGAGCTGATTACCTCTTTCCTGCTGGAACCTGTCGACGGTAAACCGGTGGCCGACTTCCAGCCGGGGCAATATCTGGCGGTATATATCCGCGATGCCTCACTGGAAAATCAGGAAATCCGCCAGTATTCCCTGACCCAGGCACCGAACGGCAAAACCTACCGCATCGCGGTAAAACGCGAAGGGCAAGGTGCCGTATCCAACTTCCTGCATAATTTTGCGCAGCCGGGCGACATCATTCATCTTGCTGCCCCTCACGGTGATTTCTTTATGGATATCAGCGATACCACGCCGGTGGCGCTGATTTCTGCAGGTGTTGGTCAGACGCCGATGTTGGGTATGCTCAATACGCTGGCAGAACGCGGACATCATGCGCCGGTACAATGGCTGCACGCGGCTGAAAACGGTGCCGTGCACGCATTTGCCGGTGAAGTGACAAGCGCGCAGAAAAACCTGCCGCAACTGGAAAGCCATGTCTGGTATAACCGGCCACAGGCGAATGATTTACCCGGTGAAGATTTTCAGTATGAAGGGCTGATGGATCTGAGCAAAGTCAGCGCACAGCTGAGCGATCCGGCGATGCATTTCTACCTGTGCGGTCCGGTCGGCTTTATGCAGTTTGCAGCGAAACAACTGCTGGCGATGAACATCAGCGAAGCCAACATTCATTACGAATGTTTCGGTCCGCACAAAGTCCTTTAATCCCTGCACGAAAAGAAAAGGCTGACACAGAATGTCAGCCTTTTTTATTGCTGTTCAGTACAGATTAATGACGACGTCGGCGACGTACAAAGAACAGCGCAATCAGCAGGATAACCACCAGTCCCGCAATGCCCATGCCCCAGTGCGCCAGTTCAAGCAACGGCGAAGGTTTGCCACCTGCACGCAATTCTTTCACGCGGTCAGATGTCACTTTCGCCTGATCGTTACCAAACTGCCGCAACAACTGATTGCTCAGCGTAGCGACCTGCGTATCCGACAGTAAATGCTCAAACGCTGGCATCGCGACATCTTTGCTTTCCGGCCCGCGCTGCACGCCATGCAGAATCGCCATCACCAGGTTGTCGCTGTTCAGGTGCCCGAGCGCTGTATTATTGATCAGCGACGGCAGGCCACCGTCCTTGCTGCCACGGCCGTCGGGCTGATGGCAACTGGCACAATAGCCGTCATAAACCTGCCAGCCAGTCATTTTATCGGCATCAGCCGGACGCGGAACACCACGCAAAGTATCGGCATAATTTGCCGGTGATCCGAACTGGTCTGCGGCTCTCGCCTGCCCTTGCTGACTGACCGGCGTGGTCTGTTTCAGCCAGACGGCAATTGCCTGCAAATCGCTGTCACTCAGATGGCTGAGGCTATGGTCGATCGCTTCCGCCATCGGCCCTGCCGCCTGTGCTTTACCCGGCGCGTGACCGGTTTTCAGGTAACCGGCGATCTCACCGGTGCTCCAGTTGCCAATCCCGCTGACCGCATCCGACGTAATGTTCGGCGCGAACCAGGTGCCCAGACTGCTGCCGCCCAGCGCTTTATCGCCCTGCTCGGCCATCAGCGCATTACGCGGCGTATGGCAGGTGCTGCAGTGCGCCAGTGCCTCGCCGAGATACGCGCCACGGTTGACCTGATCGCTTTTCGACGGATCGGCTTTAAACGCGCCTTTTTCGAGGAACAGTAAATTCCAGCCTGCCATCGACAAACGCACGTTGAACGGGAACGGCAGCGCCGTCGGCGTTGACGGCACATCCACCGGCTCCACGCCCTGCATAAAGTAGGCGTACAGCGCTTTCATGTCGTCATCGCTGATTTTGGCATACGAGGTGTACGGCATCGCCGGATACAGATTCGCACCATCACCGCGCACGCCATCACGCACCGCGTGTTCAAATTGCTCCAGCGTGTAATTGCCGATACCGTCTTTTTTAGACGGTGTAATGTTGCTCGAGTAAATAGTGCCCAGTGGCGTTGCCAGTCCGAGGCCACCGGCGAACGGTTTGCCGCCTTCGGTGGAGTGACAGGCCACGCAGTCCCCGGCGACCGCGACATATTCGCCTTTCCTGATCAGCGCATCCTGTTCCGGCGATAACGCGGCATAAGCTGTGCCCGCCGTCAGGCTCAGGCCAAAGGCCAGCAACGCGCCCGTCAGACGTTTTTGAGTTAAACGATTCAGAGTCATGTCAGTCAGCCTATAGCGCAGTTTTGGCAAGATGATCAGCAGTGCGTAACGCCAGTGCGACAGCGGTCAGCGTCGAATTGACCGTGGCCGAGGTCGGCATGACACCGGTACTGGTGATGAACAGATTTTCATGGTCATGAGTACGTCCGAACGCATCCACCACGGAATCTTTCGGGTCATGCCCCATGCTCATCGTGCCGGTAATATGCTGGTTGTTGCCATAAACGCCCGGCTTGCTGAAGCGCAAATTGGTGCCGCCCATCAGTCTGGCGATCTCGGTATATTCCTTCACTGCGCGCGCCATACCGCGATGCACATAATCGTCCATGTGGTAAATCGCTGCCGGTTTCGGGATACCCAGTTTGTCTTTTTTGTCGCTGAGAATGATGCGGTTATCGTAATTCGGCAACTGCTCCATCACGTTTTTCAGGCTGGTCTGGTGCGAGGCACGGCGACGAATTTCGTTATCCAGGCTGATGCCGTAAACGCCTTCCGCCAGCAGATCTTGCGTTACCGACTGCACCTGAGATGAGTTGGCGATATCGATACGGAACGAGGCGTAATCTTTACGGAAATCGCCGTCGCGCAGGCTGTTGATAGACGCCGGACTCATTGGCCCGCGCCCCGCCCACAACGGTTCTTCGGTTTCGAAGGTCAGTGAGTTACTCGGGTGATCCATCAGATGACGCCCGACGGTGCCGGAACTGTTTGCCAGCCCGTCAGGATATTTATCGCTGGCGGAGATCAGCAGCAGTTTCGGACTTTCGATGCCGTTCGCCGCCAGCACAAAGTTTTTCGCCGTAACTTTATGTTCGCCTTTATCCGGGTCGTAATAATGCGCGGCAACAATACGGCCTTTCTCATCATGCTCCAGACGGTAAACCACCGCGCTGGTGATCAGTTTTGCACCCGCCGCTTCAGCCGCCTGCGCGGCGATGCCGCCGTGATATTGCGCGTCAATCGGGCAAATCGGCATGCAGTTGTTGTTACCACAGCAGGCAGGACGGCCGTCATAGTTACGGCTGTTACGGGCGGTGGTGTTAACGATCACCTCATAACCGCCCGGTGCCAGACGCTCGCGGAAACGCTGTTGCAGCCAGGATTCAGCGACCGGTTCCATCGGGAAGGGCTGGCTGCGCGGTGAACCGTTATTCGGCGCACCGGACACGCCCATTTTCACTTCGGCTTCGTAATAAAACGGTTCCAGCTCTTCGTACGACAACGGCCAGTCACGCCCGACGCCGTACAGTGTTTTAATCTTCATATCATTAGGCAGAACACGCCATGCCTGCGCCGCCCAGTGCCAGGTCGTGCCGCCCATAATGCGGATGTATTCCGCCGGGAAAGGATACGGCCCCTGCTGTTGCAGATAATCATTATCTTCCGGTTTATATACCGGATGCGGTGACCAGTCCGAGTACGGATATGGCGACATAAAGTCTTTTTTGCGCGGCGAATTACGGAAGTTTTCAGTCAGCGTACCGCGATCAATACGCGGGCCGGATTCGAGAATAATGACGGAGATGCCCTGTTTTGCCAGACGCTGTGCGACCAGCGAGCCGCAGATCCCCGAGCCGATGACGACGACGTCAGCGGAAAGTTGTTCACTCATTGTTTAACCCTTTTTGAACGTTATTTTCAGACAGGCTGTTTTGCCCAGGTGCCGTAAGCGCCGTAGGCATAACTCGGCGGATTGAGGTGATCGCGAACCGCAACATTCATCAGCGCATTTTCATACGCCAGACAAACCGCCTGTTTGCCATCGCCGACCACACCGAGATACCACGCCTGAAGAATGCTGCGCGGCAATTTCGCCAGCGCGGGCTGCTGTGCATCGAGCGCTTTTTGCAGTTCAGCGGCATCAATGTGATTCGCCGTAATAAACGCCTGCAACGCCTGAACCTGCGCGGTGAAGTCCGGATACAGCGCTAACATCGTCTGGTAATAACGTTCAGAAAGGGCCAGGTCCAGCCGGTCGTGACCGGTCAGATACAGCGAGAGTTGGGTGAAATCCTGTTTTGCCTGTGACAAACCGGCAACCGGCGCGGCATAGACCGGGCTGAGCAGCAGCTTATTCATCAACGGAACGGAAAGCGCCGCCAGTGCGCCCCCTAAAAATACGCGCCGGGAAATGCGTATGGGTTTTTCTGGTTGTGACATTGCAAAGCCTTCTGAATGGGTGTGAAAACCACGATCAACGGAGATCAATCCACACCAGTTCCGGCCGCCTGATACTTTCACCCTGAATTGTTTTAGTGGGTGATTACAACGTATCTGACAGGTTATCTGAACTGGTATAACAACAAACGTGATTTTACTCTCACTTTTTCAATGAAGTCACAATAAAAACCCCACAAATTTCACACAAAACTAACAAATAGCATTTTTTGTGGTTATTGGCGGAGAGGAACTTTGGGGGCTGATGAACAGAATTAACCGCTAAGAACTGGATAAACAAAGAGTTGAGAAGTAATGTGGTTAAAAAAAGATTGGTATAACAAGACAGGAAGGAGGAAACGGGGAATAACAGAGGAAAAACTCAGGGCCGGTAACATCGTATTACCCGCCCTGATGAAACATTAAATCGCTTCTTCGTCCTGCTCGCCGGTACGGATACGCACCACACGCGCCACATCAAACACGAAGATTTTACCGTCGCCGATTTTACCGGTCTGCGCGGTGGTCATAATAGTTTCCACGCAGGTATCCACGATGTCATCCGCCACGACAATTTCGATTTTCACTTTTGGCAGGAAATCGACCATGTATTCCGCACCACGGTACAGTTCTGTGTGACCTTTCTGACGGCCAAAGCCTTTCACTTCGGTCACGGTCATCCCGGTAATCCCGACTTCAGCCAGTGCTTCACGGACATCGTCGAGTTTGAATGGCTTGATAATCGCATCAATCTTTTTCATGGCGGACCCTTATAATCATTCGTTTGCTCTCCGCCTTCCTGAGCGGCAGCATGGTTCACAATCTGGTTTCGGATGCCGGAGGCATGCGAAGGCGCTAAAGGTATCATAGTTCAGCGGCAGGAATGTACCTCAAGCCTCTGAAAGTAAATTCCCGTTACTCTTTAAAATCCGTCGCTTCTAATTCATGACGGGACAGCAACTTGTAAAACTCGGTGCGGTTACGCCCGGCAATACGTGCTGCCTGCGTCACGTTGCCTTTGGTGATTTGCAGCAACTTGCGCAGATAATTCAGCTCGAACTGATTACGTGCATCGGCAAACGTTGGCAGCGCGGTATTTTCACCTTCCAGCGCCTGTTGCACCAGCGCTTCGCTGATCACCGGTGCAGACGTCAGCGCCACACATTGCTCGATGACGTTCACTAACTGGCGCACATTGCCCGGCCAGCTGGCAGCCATCAGCCGTTTCAGCGCATCCGTCGAAAAACTGCGCACAAAAGGTTTATGTCGCTGCGCCGCAACACGCAGCAGATGATTGGCCAGCAGCGGAATGTCTTCTGATCTTTCACTCAACGTCGGCAGCTTCAGGCTGACGACATTGAGGCGATAAAACAGGTCTTCGCGAAACTCACCCTTCTCCATCGCTTTTGGCAAATCACGGTGCGTCGCAGAAATAATGCGCACATCCACATCGACATCCTGATTGCTGCCCAGCGGGCGCACCTTGCGTTCCTGCAACACGCGCAGCAATTTCACCTGCAGCGACAAGGGCATATCGCCGATTTCATCAAGGAACAATGTGCCGCCGGTCGCTGCCTGGAAAAGACCTTCACGGCTGCTCACCGCGCCAGTAAACGCCCCTTTGGCATGACCGAATAATTCGGATTCCAGCAACTGTTCCGGCAATGCGCCACAGTTAATGGCAATAAAGGCTTTCTTGCCGCGCGGGCTGGCACCGTGAATGGCCTGCGCCAGCACTTCTTTACCGGTGCCGCTTTGGCCGTTAATCAGCACGCTGACATCAGACTGTGCGACCATATTGGCCTGTTCAAGCAGACGCAACATAATCGGGCTGCGGGTGACAATCGATTCGCGCCAGCTTTCATCGACTGACGGGCTGGACTGCGCCAGCGCTTCATCGATAGCTTTATACAGCGCATCGCGGTCAACCGGCTTGGTGAGAAATCCAAATACGCCCTGCTGGGTGGCGGCGACCGCATCGGGAATAGAACCGTGTGCCGTCAGAATGATCACCGGCATGCCGGGCTGGAATTTCTGGATTTCGGCGAAAAGCGCCATGCCGTCCATTTCATCCATGCGCAAATCGCTCAGCACCAGATCAATACGTTCGCGATGCAGCAAACGCAACGCTTCAGCGCCGCTTTCCGCCGTGGTGACGCGAAAACCTTCGCTGGTCAGGCGCATGCCCAACAGTTTTAACAGGCTGGGATCGTCATCAACCAGCAATAAGCTGGCAGCTTTACGTATCGTCATTTGGCGTTCTGATCCTTAGCGGGCGGCGCATAGGTTTCGGCAGGTTTGACCGGCTTACCGGATGTCGCTTTCGCAGGTACGCTGGCGTCGTTATCCGGCAAATCTCCCTGAATTTGTTTACGCGAGGAAAGCTGACGCTCAATGTCGGTCAGGTTTTCCAGTTTACGCCGCGTATCCGCAAGATTGTTTTCCAGCACCTGCTGTCCGGCGATCATCGTCTGAAGTTTTTCTTCATTCATCACCTGCTGACGGGCGTTGCGGGCTTTTTCATCCCCCAGCACCACCTGCAAATTCTGGCGTTCACGCCATAACTGCACCAGCGGGCGAATCGAACCCGGCATCTGGCCACGGTACTCGCTCACTTTCGCCAGCAATGCGCGACGCTGTTGCTGATCGGGATCCGCGCCGGCAAGCAGGATGCTTTGTTTAAACACCTGTTCCCAACTTGTGGCCGGGATCTGCTGCGCCTGGTAACGCGCCTGCGCATCACTCATCCGGTCAGCGCAGTCCATCGCCCGTAACCAGTACAGCGAATTGGTCAGCGCGTCGCTGTCATCCAGCGCCCAGAGGGTTTCACAGGGCGCAATGCGAAAGTCGATCACTTTGCTGTCAGGCACGACCTGATCGGAAACTTGCTGATAATAGGGGTTACTGGCGGAATGCGGCGCGCAGCCTGCAAGCACCAGCGGTATGCTCAATAAGATTACCCGGCAGCGTAACAGCACATGCAGCCAGCCTGAAAATTTCATCATTATTCATTCTTCTCAGCCGTCAGGGGCAATTCGATACGAAAACAGACGTCCGCATCCTCAACGGCAACCAGTTGCAGCTCTCCATGCATGCGGCGAATACAGTCCTGAGCAATACTCAACCCCAGACCGCTGCCTTTTACAGCCCCTTTCCTCTGCTGGCTACCCTGGTAAAAAGGTTCAAAAATCATCGTGCGCTCGGCCTGCGGGATCGGTATTCCGGTGTTCGCCACCTCGATTATCACCCGTCCGTTTTCCTGCCGGCTACGGACCCAAATAGTACCGGATTCAGCCCCGTAGTGCACCGCATTGGAATAGAGATTATCCAGCACCCGCCTCAGTAAGGTCGGTTCCGCCAGACACCGGGGTGCGCCGATCATCACTTCACTGCGGATTTTCTTTGCGCGGGCGGGCAGGCTGTTAGCCGTTACGACGTCATCCACCAGCGCTTTAAGATCGACAAACACACTCAGCGTCGGCGCATCAGCCAGCTTGCGGTTGTAATCGAGCAGTTGTTCAATCAGCGTTTGCAGGTGACGGCTGCTGCTATTGAGGATAGCCACCACCTCTTTTTGATCCGGCGTCAGCGGCCCGGCCACTTCATCTGCCAGCAGTTCGGTGCCTTCACGCATACTGGCGAGCGGGGTTTTAAGTTCATGAGAAATATGGCGCAGGAATTCGTGGCGCTGTGATTCCAGCCAGGCAAGACGTTCACTCAGCCAGACGATGCGCTGCACCAGCGAGCGGATCTCCCGCGGCCCTTTGAAACGGGTCACATCGCCCAGATTACGTCCTTCACCCAGCCGGTTGATCATTCGTTCAACACCTTTCACCGGCCCGATAATCATGCGGGTGAACAGCACCACCAGCGCGCCACTGAGCAGAAAAAGTACCAGCGCCTGCCAGCCAAAGAACTGACCACGTTCAGCAATCGCGCGCTGGAGTTGCTGTCCGCGCGAGAACACCACTTCCCGTGTCGCCTGAACCATCTCAGCATTGGTGCGCGAGAAATTTTCCAGCCGTGCAGAGGAATCTTTATCCGGCGAGTTATTCAGGCAGGCCGGTTGTGTCAGTTGAGTCAGTAAGGTGCGCAACGTCTGGTAATAGCGTAAATCCGGCAGCACAGACGCATGGGCATCCAGCAACTGGGCATATTGCTTGTGCTGATTCTGATAAAGGCGGGAAAGGGTCGGATCGTCAAGGACGCAATACTGGCGGTAGCTGCGCTCCATCTCCAGCGCGATGCCGGACATCGATTCACTGCGACGCGCATCACTCAGCGTGGTGCGGTTGATACGCGCCGCCTGCCGGCTGAGCTGATCCAGGCTGTCATAGGCCTGATAGGCCAGCACCAGCAACGGCAGCATCACCAGCAGGAAAGCCATTAAGACCAGCTGACGTAACGAGCCGGGGAATAAACGTCCTCTTTTCAACGCATTCATCTCATTGACCACAGATAACGTCATGCTAGCGGACAACGGTTTGAACAGCCAGTGTCAGAGAGGATATGTAAAAGGATTGGGAAACAAAAAGGCAGACTTCAGAGGGGTTGGTGTTGCAGAACATCCTGACGGATGTTCTGCAAACCGGAAGAGGTGGTGCCTCACTCAACGTGTCGTTCGATGTTTGATAACGTGCTTGCGCAACGATTATCGGTCGGGTGAACGATAGGCACCGTTTCTTTGGCGTCATTCGGACATTATGAGCATATCAACGCTTTCGCGTGAGCCAATCATAATCAGGTGAATGAGCAACTGCCCGATTCTAGCAGGATGCGTGCCAACTTTAAAGTTTAATTATCAAGCAGATGAATTTAAAGGTTTTTTATTTTAAATGTGTTTTCAGGCATCTGCAAGACGCGCAATAACCCGTTTAAAAAACACCCGGAGTGTCGCCAAAACCCAACAGTATTCGATGAGGTAATTCAAACGCTTAATTATCAATATGTTAAATGTCTCCAAATGACGACAGCACATAACGTGATTGTCGCCATTTTATGACACACGCTGTTTCGCAGGGGGATGACGGCGTTCCGTCGCAGAAAATATACGCAATGAAAAAATCTGCCGGTTTCACGGCCGCTTATACCTCCCGTTAAAGAGAAGCTGCAATATCATTATTCTTAAGAAGTGATTAAGTCATTAAAAAAACTCATATGTTATATTCCCCACCATATTCCCCTAAAATTTACCCGCGAGATTATTATGTTTTCACATAAAAAATCAGGAATTCATTTTATTAAAAAGCAGGATATTAAATATTCATCTGGAGATAAGGAAAAAATACTCAACAGTTGGCGTTCCCTGCCGAAAAACTATTTGCTGGTTCATGCCTTTGAGGGTGAAGAAAGTCCTTTTTGCCAGCACCGCGCAGAGTCTATTTTAAGCAGTTGGGATATTATCAGCACCTCGTTGGTTGACTTAAAAGATATTAAACCCTTAACCAAAATTAAACGCTATACCGGGATGTATTGCACCACAGCCTTAATTCTGGATGTCCCGGTGCAAAATATTCTTGGGACGCATCCGACTGACGTCTGGTTTCCTAATCATATCGGGCGTGAAAATGACTATGCAGCGGGAAGAATTATCGATGCTTCAGCCCTGAGTCGGGCGATATTCCGGGGAGAAGGCAAAGAAGATTACCATTGTGAAGGTGGATATCAACGACTGCTGACACCTCAGTCGCTTCTGTCAGAAGATAAAAAAACACGCTCTATCGAATCACATAATGAGGTACTCATTATTGGTCGCCCGGGAGTTAAGTTATATGCAGGTCTGCCGGCAACACAAAGGATCCGGGTGCGCAAAATAGTCGTTGCCGAACCGACAGAGAGTAACAGCATGTATGACTATTATGCAGGCTCACCAGAAACAGTCGCCGCTAAAGTGGCGGAAATCAACGAATTAGAATACGAAATAGTTTGAAGGAATTTCGATAAGTACAGGATCCCGCCTGATGTAACACCATAACGATGAAAGCAGACTTAATAAAATATTGACTATTTCAGGATTGATATCATGCCATTTTTCAAAAAGAAAACCCCGACATTATCGCCGCATGCAATGTATTTAGCTGAGCGGGAAAAGCGGGGCGATAGAATAAAAGCGCGGAATCTGCAAAAAGCAGCCATACTGCAAAGCTGGGCCGTACTGCCTGAGCGCCATGTTTTGGTCCATACCTTTGAACTGCAAGAAAGCCCGTTCTGCCGTCAGGACGCAGCCTCCCTGTTTAATAGTTGGGATGTCTTCAGCACATCATTGGTTGATTTAAACGATATTAAAAAATTCACGACAGAGTCTTTTCGTTACACAGGGATGTATCACAACATCGCGCTGGTTCTTGACGTCCCCCGACAAAATATCCTCGGGACATTCCCGCGTGACGTGTGGTTTATGAACCATGCCGGACGGGAAGGATGTAACCCCCAAGGGCGGGTGCTCCAGCCCTATGGACTTGTGGAGTGCATTCAGAGCGGAAGAGGGGTAGGTGACTTCAGATGCGAGGGTGGCTATCAGCAACTTTTGACCCCCGCGGCTCTCATGACGCAAGATAAAGTGATCCGTAATCAATTTACCCACAATGAAATACTGATTATCGGCCGCCAGGGTCTGAATCTCTATGACGGGCTCCCCGCAACTCAAAGCATCCGGGTGACGAGAGTGTTAGGCGCCGATAAGAGGCAGTCTCCTGACTACAGTAAAGTCCCTGCTGGTCACATGAAGACCACGGAAGAGATTGGAAAACACGTTGCCCGGCTCAACAACGTGCCCTTTGAAATGCTCTGATCACACGCCCGGATCAATGCTCACTGAAACCGAGTGAATTTGGCGCCGGCACCGGTTGTTCGCAGTCTGCCGGATTATCCGCTTTGGCCGGATCACACATCACCGCCTGCGGCGGCAGGAAAATATGGTCGAGGATCGCCCGCGCGGTCGGCCCGGCCACCACACCATCACCGCCGCCATTTTCCATGATCAGCGCCATCACCACCGTCGGGTGTTTATAAGGCGCAAACGCAGTATAGAAAATATGGTCGCGCAAACGTACCGGCGTCATTTTGGCGTTATACACCTGATTTTCGCGCAGACTGAATACCTGTGATGTTCCGGATTTTGCCGCAATCTGATAAGGCGCGGTGTGGAAAAGTTTATAACCGGTACCATTCGGGAGATTAGCCATCCCGAACATCCCGTTTTTCACGATGCCCCAGATGGGCGATTTCGGGTCAGCGATTTGCTGCGTCGGCGGCATTTTATACGGCGTGATCACTTTGCCGCTTTTGGCGGAATATAACAGGTGAGGCGTTTCCAGTTTACCGTTGTTCACCAGTGCGCTCAGCGCCCGCACCATCTGGATCGGCGTCGCCACCCAGTAGCCCTGACCGATACCGACAGACACCGTGTCGCCCTGATACCAGCCCTTTTTATGTACCTTCAGTTTCCATTCACGACTCGGCAGCACACCGTTATATTGCTCATCCAGATCAATACCGGTCGATTGCCCGTAACCAAATTTACTCAGCCAGGTATGAATACGATCGATGCCCATTTCATAGGCCACCTGGTAGAAGAAAGTATCAGCGGACTCTTCGATAGCTTTGGTGACATTCAGCAGGCCGTGACCGGTTTTCAGCCAGTCGCGGTAATGCCGTTCTGTACCCGGCAGCGTCCAGGTCGGCGCACCAAAGAACGTGGTTTGTGGCGTGATCACCCCTTCAAACAGCGCCGATGTTGCCATAAACGGTTTCACCGTCGAGGCCGGCGGATACAGCCCCTGGGTCACACGGTTGATCAGCGGCAGATCCGGGTTCTTCAGTAACGCGCTGTATTGCTTACTGGAAATGCCGTTCACAAACGGGTTCGGATCATAGCTCGGGCTGGAGACCATCGCTTTGATCCCGCCGTCACGCGGATCCATCACCACCACTGCCGCACGCTGCCCTTTCAGCACTTTTTCGATGTACTGCTGCAAATCCAGATCAAGCGTCAGATAGATATTTTGCCCGGCCTGCGGCGGAACCTCTTTCAGTAAACGCACCACATGACCGTGGTTATCGACCTCGACTTCCTGATATCCGGTGCGGCCATGCAAAATGTTTTCATAGTATTTTTCAACGCCCTGCTTACCGATATCGTGGTCAGCCGCGTAATTCTCAGCGATACCCTCCGCCTCGAGGCGTTTGGCATCTCTGTCGTTTATCTTCGAAACATAACCCACAACATGCGCCAGTTCCGCACCGTACGGATAACGGCGCTGCTGATAGGTGCTGATAGAGACGCCGGGGAAATCAAACTGATTGACGGAAAAACGCGCCACTTCAACATCCGTCAGCGCCAGCTTCAGAGGGATCTGCGCAAAGCGACGTCCGTGGATCATCGCATCGTGAAAACTGTCCAGATCGTCCTGTGTCAGATCGACAATGGGTTTCAGCGCATTCAGCGTGGCGTTGAGATCAGGCACTTTTCCCGGGATGACTTCAATCTGGTACAGGGTGATATTTTGCGCCAGCACGACACCGTTGCGATCCATGATCAACCCGCGACTGGGCGCGATCGGCAGCATTTTGATGTCATTCTGATTCGAGCGGGTCTGATAAAAATCATGCATGCCCACCTGCAGGTGATACAGGTTAAACACCAGCGCAGACGACAGGAGGATCACCACCATAAATGCGATCACGGCACGACGAACGAAAAGGACGGACTCGGCAGTATGGTCGCGGATTTCGTCGTTAAGTAAGGCCATAAGCGGGCAAATACCTTTTTTGTCTGCTTCTTGAAGCGGGCGAAAATGAAAAAAAGTGGGGACCGGAAAAGTGCGCAAGGATAGCCCGTCGTGCAACAGGCGACTATAAGAAGTGTGCTAATGAACTGGCAGGAGTGTTTCTATTTATTGCAGGGCGTTGCGGACAGACGTAACGCCCGGATTCAGAAAATGCTGTGGCCAGGATTTTTACTTCGCGGTATTCACTTTGCAATCTCCGTAAACATAACCTTCGGTTTGCGTGGCGACAACAAAACTGTCTTTTACGTGAATATACATCAGGTTATCTTGTGCACCGGCTTTCATGGGCTGATTGTCTTTGCCGATGATGTCCGTCAGTTCCGGGCTGGTGACCATTTTGCTGCCATCCGGAGAAAAGCTGAACGTATTACCCGCATCATAGACCTGTGCGTTTTTATTGACGACTTCAGAAACATCGTTGCCATCATCAGACTGCGTGTGGTGCGTTAATACACATTGATACTGAGTGACAGCAGATGCTGAAAACGACGCCAACACCAGGGTAACCGCCACAAAACTGCCTAACCTGACCATCAGATAAATCCATAAAGTGAGCAAGGGTTCCATGCTATCACTTGTCTGGCTGATAGAAAGAGTCCGGAAAAAAAATATTCACATGCTGAATGACTTAACGGGAATCCACCATCATTGATGATGCCGCCAGTCCCGGATGCGTGTTCACCCCTTTTTTATACTGCCGCTAAGAAAAATCCTGCCTATAATCCGCAGATTGCACTTAAGTGATTAACAAAGGATTGAGATGAAATCGTTCAAAGTACCCGGTATGGAAATGCAGTTACGTTTCCACGAGTTACCAGGGCTGGGTGTGCCGCTGGTCTTTTTACACGGTCTCGGCTGTGCAGCTTCCTGCGATTTTCCACGGGTGGCGACAGATGCTTCCCTGCGCCCGCGTCGCTCGCTGCTGCTGGATTTCGCCGGTTCAGGTTACAGCGATAAACCCGATGATTTCAGCTACAGCCTCCGGGCGCATACTGATTGTGTGATTGCCTGGCTGGAAAGCCTGGGTGTGCCACAGGTCAATTTAATCGGTCACAGCATGGGCGGCAGCATTGCCATTATGGTGGCAGCGCAGCGCCCTGACCTGATCCAGCGCCTGATTGTCGCCGAGCCAAATCTGGATGCCGGCGGCGGCACCTTCAGCCGCGCGGTGACTCAGTATTCAGAAGAAGCATATCTGCGCGAGGGCCATACACATCTGATTGATGTCGCCGTACGCGGGAATAATCACATCTGGGCAGGATGTATGAGCATCGCCTCGCCGCTGGCCATCCACCGTCAGGCGGTCGGGCTGGTAAAGGGGGAAACGGTATCATGGCGCGAACAGCTTTATCAGCTTGAAATGCCTGCGACGGTGTTGTTTGGTGAGTTTTCACTGCCTGAACCGGATGTCGCCGTTTTGCCGCAACATGGTGTTCAGACCGCCATTGTGCCGCAAGCCGGTCACTCGATGATGTGGGAAAACCCGACCGGCGTCGCGGCCGCGATTAATGCCGCGCTGAATACCGGGGCCTTGTAGACCGGAACGCAGAAACAAAAACGAGCTCAAACGGCTCGTTTTTTTCACCTTATTAATAATTAATCGTTTAAAACTCCCCCGGTCAGAATCTTTCTGATGCAGCCAATGACACAACGAAACCTTTGTAACCCTGCCTGAAAAAACTAAATAACAGATTAGTGATCCAGATCAACTAAAACCCGCGCCCCGCAAGGCCTGCAGCGGTGTTTTAAGTCCAATTTTGAGCTGATTTTAGCCAGAAAATGGCGACTCATGCCGTCATGGATGCATTTCATTCCGCAACTCATGCATCTCACTCCACAAATCATCCGCATCCATTCCGCGGACTTATCATAGCCACAGTTAATTGAATCTACTTCGCTCGGGAGAACCCACTATGAGTGACAAATCTGGCATGCAGAACGACAACCGTACCCGCTGGCTGACACTGGCCGGTACCATTCTTACTCAGCTTGCACTGGGTTCCGTTTATACCTGGAGTCTCTTTAACGGTCAGTTGTCCGAAAAACTCGGCGAACCGATCAGCCGCGTTGCGCTGACGTTCGGTATCCTGAGTCTGTGTCTGGCTCTCGCCTCTTCCGTTGCGGGTAAACTTCAGGAACGGTTTGGTGTGCGTGCCGTCACCATCGCCGCCGGTTTACTGATGGCCGCCGGTTTCGCGCTGACCGCCCATTCCGATAACGTGATCATGCTGTACATCAGCGCCGGCGTGCTGGTCGGTCTGGCGGACGGTGCCGGTTACCTGCTGACCCTCACCAACTGCGTGAAATGGTTCCCTGAGCGTAAAGGCATGATTTCAGCCTGTTCAATCGGTGCTTACGGGCTGGGCAGTCTGTTATTCAAATTCGTCTGCGGTCATCTGCTGGCGACGGAAGGTTTGCAAAACACTTTCATGATCTGGGGTGGTGTGGCGATGGTGATGGTGATTGCCGGCGCACTGATGATGAAAGATGCGCCGAAACAGGAAACATCAGCCGTCACCCGTGAGGAAAACACCCTGAACGATAACAGCAACGACAGCCGTGATTTCACCCTGGCCGAAGCCATTCGTGCACCGCAATACTGGATGCTGGCGCTGATGTTCCTGACCGCCTGCATGAGTGGTTTGTATGTGATTGGTGTGGCGAAAGATATCGGTCAAAGCCTGGTTAAACTGGATGCGCTGACCGCCGCCAACGCCGTAACCGTGATTGCGATTGCTAACCTGAGCGGCCGCCTGGTGTTGGGTGTGTTGTCTGACAAAATGCAGCGTATCCGCGTTATCTCTATCGCGCAGATTGTGTCGCTGGCCGGTATGAGCATGATGCTGTTCACCCAGATGAACGAAATGATGTTCTTCCTCTCCGTGGCCTGCGTCGCTTTCAGCTTCGGTGGAACCATCACCGTTTACCCTTCACTGGTCAGCGACTTCTTCGGCCTGAACAACATGACCAAAAACTACGGCCTGCTGTATCTGGGCTTCGGTATCGGCAGCATCTTTGCCTCACTGGTGGCTTCCCTGTTCGGTGGCTTCGCAGTGACCTTCAGCATCATCACTGTATTATTGATTGTGTCATTGGTTCTTTCTGCCACAATTCGCTTACCGAATAAGTCAGAAGAAGCGCATAATACGCTCCAGCACGTGTAACACAGCAGCTGAGCACAGCAGCTGAGCACAGCATAAATGATGAACGGGAGCACAATTAGCTCCCGTTTCTTATGAAGAAAGCATATAAAATCGGCCGCTGAATCACGTACCCTTATGACAAAATGTGAACAGACCGGACACCTGCAAAATGAAACGCATTACCCTCGCTCTTTTTGGCCTGATGATCTCAATGACCACGTTCAACAGTTTCGCTCAGGCTTACCCTTCCAGCGCTCAGGAAGTGGCTTCTGAACTGAACCGTAAAGCCAGCGAAAGCAGCACCAGACCTTCCACAACTATCGATGCCAGCGCGCATAACAAACTGAACGCCCGCACCGATTATTTGAAATAAAACTCGCTTAAGTCACCACACGCCAGTCAGCCCGACGTCAGCGAACCAAAGTGGCGCGCTTGCCGTCAAACGCCCAGCCGCGGATCAGATACTGCATGGCGATCGCATCATCGCGATCTTTGTGCCGCAGGTTGTTGTAACGCTGATGGGCGATGCCGACGGCATCCATATCCAGTTCAACGCCCAGCCCCGGCAGTTCATTCAGCGCCAGTTTACCGTCTTTAATCTGCAACGGGTTTTTGGTCAGATGCTGTCCCTCCTGCCAGATCCAGTGTGTATCAAATGGCGTGATCTCGCCGGGCGCGGCCGCCCCGAGATGCGCCAGCATCGCCAGCGACACATCAAAGTGATTGTTCGAATGACAGCCAAGCGTCAGCCCCCACGCATTACATAATGTGCCGATGGTATTCGCCCCGCGCATCGACCAGTAATGGGGATCAGCCAGCGGGATATCGATCGCATTCAGTTGCAGCGCATGGCTCATCTGCCGCCAGTCGTTGGCAATCATATTGGTCGCGACCGGTAATCCGGTGGCGCGCTTAAATTCCGCCAGCGTTTCACGTCCGGAAAACCCCTGCTCCGCGCCACACGGATCTTCAACGTAAGACAAAATCCCGTGCATGTTTTTGCACAGCGAAATCGCCTGATCCAGCGACCAGGACGCATTCGGGTCCACAGTAATACGCGCCTGCGGGAAGCGTTTTTTCAGTGCCCTGACCGTTTCTATTTCGACTTCACCCGCCTGCACGCCGCCTTTAAGTTTGAAATCTTTAAAACCGTATTTATCCTGTGCCGCTTCCGCCAGTTGCACCACTTTTTCGTGGCTCATGGCCTCCTGATGACGCAGGTGATACCACAGATGCTGCCCCGCCAGCGCCTTTCCTGGCTGATAATCCAGATCGGTTTTCTGCCGGTCGGCAATATAAAACAGATAACCGAGCACCGGCACTTCATCGCGCTGTTTACCGGGGCCGAGCAGTTGCGCCACCGGCTGATTGAGAAACTGCCCCATCAGATCCAGCAGTGCGGTTTCCAGAACCGCGACGGCATTGTGATGACGTTCGAGATCCCACGGCCGGAAGCCCGGCAGCACCGGTTTCGGCTGACGGTTTTCCTCCAGATCCCGTTTGTGCAAATCGCTCACCAGCTGATTCATGATGCCAATTTTCTGCCCGACGATATGCGGGATGGCATCATTGAGGATCTTCAGCACCACGCCGGTGGCGGGCGCTTCGCCCACGCCGGTATGTCCGGCACTGTCTTTGAGCACCAGCAAAATACGGGTGAAATAACAGTTATGTGCACCGGCAATGTTCAGCAGCATGCTGTCGTAACCGGCGACCGGAATGACCTGCATTTCGACAATTTTAGGCGTATCAGACATGACGTTTTGGCTCCATTCCCTGCGGGGCGTGATATTCAGGTTGCGTTGGCGTGCGGTGAGTTTTGGTGAAGAACAGCGTGATAGCGGCGAAAACCGAAATTCCGCTGAGGATATACAAACCCGCAGTGGTGCTGCCGGTGGTTTGTTGCAGATAACCAAACACCGCCGGTGCGAAGAAACCGCCGAGATTGCCCAGTGAATTGATCAGCGCAATCCCCGGCGCCACGATGGATGACGGTAGCTGACTTTGCGGGATCGGCCAGAACAATACCGCGCTGGATTTCGTCCCGATACACACCACGCATAGCGCAAATAAACCAAACCACGGACTGCCGACCGTACACAGGCAGGTGCCGATCGCAGCCACAATCAACGCCAGCGCCAGAATGGTTTCGCGACTGCCGCGGAAACGGTCGCTGACGCGGCCAAGAATATTGATGGCGATAATGGCGCAAATCCACGGAACGGAATTCAGCATGCCGATCTGGAAGGGGGAAAGCCCCTGAATGCGGCCGATGATCTCCGGCTGCCAGAACACCAGCGTGTAACCGGTCATGCACATCACAAAGAACAGGAAACACAGGTACGCCATTTTGCCGTCAGTGATCAGCTTCCAGCGCGACTGCCCCTGCGTATGTAAATCACGCGAACTGGATTCCGTGCTCAGCGCATTACTCAGCGCAAGTTTCTCTTCAGCAGTCAGCCATTTTGCCTCTTCAGGTTTCGACACCAGGAAGAATGCCGCCACGATCCCTACCAGCACCGACAGCGCACCTTCGATAAACAGCACCCACTGCCAGCCCGGCAATCCCATAAAGTCATGCAATTCCAGCAGGCCACCGGTAACCGGGCCGGAGAGCAAGTACGCGGCTGCTGAACCGGTGAGGATCAAAGCCGTGGCACGGCCGCGGTAAACATTCGGCACCCATTTGCGGAAATAGAACAGGATCCCCGGGAAGAAACCGGCTTCAGCGACACCGAGCAGAAACCGCAGCACGTAGAATTGCATCGGTGTGGTGACGAAGCCCATGGCAAAGACCACCGCACCCCAGGTGATCATGATGCGCGTCAGCCAGACACGCGCGCCATACTTGTCCATCAGCATGTTGCTGGGAATTTCAAACAGCGCGTAACCGACGAAGAACAGCCCGGCACCGAAACCGAACGCTGCCGTGCTGATGCCTACGTCGGTTTCCAGGCTATGCTTAATGAATCCGACATTGGTGCGGTCGATTTGGTTAATGATCAACATCAGGATGAGCATCGGAATGGTGCGGGCAAAGAATTTGCGGTTTGCACTGCGTACCGCTTTGTTTTCATGACCGTTCATGGTGTTCCCTTAGTGTTGAAATTATGAACAACTGCAACACTAAGTAAGATGTGTACACCGGGATTTACCATTGTGCAGTCGCCCAAGTTTTGATCACCCGCAAGGACTCACTGGCCTTATTACTGCATATTATCAATGCATTAAACGATGTGCATAAGCACAATCATCTCCCCTGCTTCGTCATTGCTTTTGGGCAGATTAGCGAGATGCTTCACAGTTCAGAAAGGGATTTCTCAGACACATTGCTTAAAATAAAAGCACATATTTATCCATATAGATTATATGTTTGTTATAATTGCATCATGAAACAAATGATTGGGACAATTCGTCCCGCACAAGGAGTGTGAAATGAAGGCCACTGCTTTTTGGTTAATGATGGCAGGAGGCTCTGTCGGGATCGGTTATGTGATGGCCCTGATGATGGAACTTCTGTGAGTAAACAGCGTTAACGACGACGGATAAATAAGGACATTTCATGGCATTTTACAGCCCTAAACGCATCATTCTTTATACTGCCTCTGCGATTGCGCTGCTGGTGATCGTTGGTTTGGTCACGTATTTCACTGTCGGCCATTTAGGCGCATAACGCCTTTCCCTCTGCTTTCTCTTCCTGTGGCGATACTTGCCGTATCGTCGCATAATGCTGCCATTCATTAAGCTATGCGGAAGGATTCATCATGACATACAAAGGATTAATGATTGTTGCCGTGGTTATCGTGCTGGCAAGCATCGGTTCTGAGTCTCTGATACAGAAGGGCATTGCGCTGGCGGACAGCAAAATTGATCAGGTGATTACGCATTATGCGGACAAATAAGGCTTACATCTGCTGGATTAACCTTACCGGGCGATGACAAAACCATACACAAGGTTTGATATCTTAAATCCATCAAATGTTGTGTGATGTCCCTGTGTAATACCCCTGTAGAACCCTGTTATTTTGCCCGCCGCGTGCGGGCTTTTTTTTACCTGTTTTTCGGCAAAGGCAGCAATTGAGGTTGGATTGGGATCGGGATTGAACACAAAGCTTATTCACGAATAATTCGAGTTGCAGGAAGGCGGCAAGTGAAGGAATCCCGATGAGCTTACTTATGTAAGTGATTCGGGTGAGCGAAGGAAGCCAACGCAGAGTCAGCCCAAAGGATAAAGGGAATTCCCGCAAGCATTTGGGTTGGATCAAGGCGGCAACAGAACGCGTCCCCGGGAGCATACATCAGTATGTGACTGGGGTGAGTGATGGAGGCCAACGCAGAGCCAGCCCAAAGGATAAAGGGAATTTGCCGGTGCTTTCCCGGCCGTCATATTATGGCGCAAGCGTCCATCGAACACTCCGACATTGCGCGGCCTGAGCACGGCCATTTCATAACAGAAAAAACAACGGGTGAAATAATCCAACTGGCTTTTCTGTTATGGCTCCCGGAAATAAATTCAGAAGCTTATATATAATAAACCCCGGCGTTGGCCAGGGTTTATTTTTGTCATTGATAATGTCGATATTGAAACAATTATTCTGGCTGCTCCGGGTTTAACCCATCTTCGCTATTGCAGAGTGTTTGCCTTCAATATCAGGCGACATTACAGAACGACAACGTTACCCGCTGATGGGCCTTTCTGACCATTTTCGATGGTGAACTCAACGTTCTGACCTTCGTCCAGGGTTTTGAAATCATTGCTCTGGATTGCAGAGAAGTGAACGAACACGTCTTTGCTGCCGTCTGCAGGGGAGATGAAACCGAAACCTTTACCAGCGTCAAACCATTTTACTAAACCAGTCATTTTATTAGACATAGAAAATACCTTCTTCGTTTTTATTTTATGATGCCATAGGGCAATATAGGTCTGTTTTTATTTGAAATACTTATGGATGCATCAGAGAAGGAAATTCGTCGGAGAAAGGATTTGCTACATCACTTGAACCAGGAACTGCTTTACTAAAATGTCTTACATAAATAGGTCTTAACCACAAACCGTTGACGCTATTTACACACAGGCGGATTTATTAAGCAAGCTTTTATTTCAACGGGATTATATTACCGGCGGATTTATTCCAACCGGAAATATCGCTCAGGCCGCCCGTGACAACGGCTGTAGCCCGATTAAATAATGAGAAAGCCTGCCCGGTTCCGGCAGGCTTTAAGAATCATCCTCCCGCTCTTTTCATGCAATCCGCACGACGACCGTCTACCCGCTTAGCAAACCACGCGGTAGTCAGCTTGCGGGTAATCTTCGGACTTTCCAGCGTGATGCCCGGTAGCATTTCCCGTGGTTGTCTTTTTCCGGTGGTTTTATCCGCCAGCGCGAAGACCTGCTTGTAGAGCCGGGTCTCTTCAAACTCCAGTTGTTCGCCCTTCTCCAGTGCCTTACGGATGGCCGAATTGCTGATGTCCAGACGTTTGCTCAGTGTGCGTACCGCCAGCTCTGTGCCGCCCGGTTTATCAGTGCCGTAGTTAATCAGGTCACCGTCCAGTGCCAGCGGAATGCCGGACACTTTACTTACCGCACTCTGGAATGCGGCGTTGCGGCTGGCATACCAGCCAGCATTAAAGTCGGCAAAGCGGTATAACGGCTGAGTGTAATTCGCCGGATACCCCAGCAGATGTTTGACGCCAAAATACACGCCGCCGCGGCGGCTAAACACTTCATTGCGGATTGAATCCTCAACTTTATACGGATAGCCTTTGGCGTTTTGCTCGGCAAACGCAATGCTGACCTGCATCGGCCCGCCGGTATGCACCGGATTCAGATTGCCGAACAGCTTCTGCCCCATCGGCACCATATCAATGAAATCATCAAAAATCGCACTCAGCTGTTTCTCGGTTTTTACGTTATCCAGCCGCTCGCTGTAGGATTTGCCGTTCGGGGATTTCAGCAACAACGCGGTGTGCACCAGGAAATTGGGCACATGAACCGCATCGGCGCGCCGGTCAATCTCTTTCCACGCAATTTTGCTTAATCCCGGCACCGGTGCGTCGGCGTTGAAATTGGATTCCTGCTGCGCCACCGCCAGCACAGAACAGATATTTTCGGTGGTTGCCGGAATGTTCTGCGTGGTGAAAGCGGCGGTAATATCGGTCGCCCAACCTTTTCTGTCGGGGGCAGATGTCGGCATCAGCCGCACGATATCCGCTTTCACGTCATGCGGATTTTGCACCGGCGTTGCGCTTTTTTTCGTCGAGGTACACCCCGCGAGGATCATCATGGCCAGCACCGGCGCAAACTTTTTTATCGAAAATAACTTATGCTTCAAAGTGATACATTCCCTGAATAAATGACTCTGAGAGTGACGTTAGCGAAGATAGCTATGCTGATCTAGCAAAAAATTATCTTTATGCGTTAAGGTTAAGGCTCTGATGATGGAGATAAAGGAACAAGGAAATGATGCACTCAGCGCCCCGCTTACAGACCTCACACCGCGTATTTTTGCTCCCTTTTATGATGTTGCTGATGATTGTTGTCCTCAGCGGCTGCGGTGATAAAGAACCCGCACAACGCAAAGCCTTTATAGACTTTCTTCAGTCGCGGATCCTCGATAAACCCGTGCTGGCCGTCCCGCAACTGACCGAAGCGCAGAAAAAAGATTTTGGCGATTACACTAAAGATTACGCGATTATCACCGGTTTTCATCATCAGATGAATATCGAACTGGATTCTTCGCTGGTGCCGGTTTTTGCCGGTATGAACGGCGTAAACAGCGTCAGTAACCTGCTTGAGCAGCGCGATGATCTGAAGAAAATGGCTGACAGCAGTGAACGATGGAAAGAGAAAATCGTGCTGCTGAAAACCCAGGCCGATACGCAGCATGCAGCGCTGAAACAGCCGGAAGACCTGAAGAAGGTTTACGATCAGGTGTATGAGAAAACCATCGTTAAACCGTCAGCCATCACTGAGCAGGTGTTTGATTTATTGCCGCAGGTGCTGAACCTGATTGTAGCGAAGGCCGACTTCATCAAAAGTCAGGGCAAAAACGTCACCATCACCGGCAACCGTCTGCAATTCGCCAACCAGAAACAACTGGATAAATACAACGCCATCCAGCAACAACTGGTTCCGCTGAATGCGCAACTGATGCAACTCAGCCGTCAGATGCAGCAAATGGTGCGTTAATCCACCAGACAAAGACCCGCCCGCCGTAAGACGGTTTTTTCATTGCGGTGCTTTTGTTATGGTGTGCGGCAATTAAATAAGGAGACACCTATGAATGACGAGACCCTGAACAAACGTGTTGACCAGCTTGAGCGCGTAAACCGTGAGCTGCTGGTGCAGATTTCCGCCATGCGTCTGCTGTTCGGCAGCGTGGGGAATGTGCTGAATGCCAGCCAGGAAAATGCGTTCACCCTCGCGGTCAATCAGGCGCTGGAAGCCAACCGTGCAGATGTCGCCAATCAGGCTGATCTGGATGATGCCTCACGCAAATTCCGCGAAGATGTCTTCAAATGCACTGAATCCCTGCTGCCGGGTTCACGCTAAGTCAAAGCTCAGGCGCGATGCCTGAGCCTTTTCTCATCCTTCTGGCTGACCGTTTAGCCTCATCCAATCTACAAATTCACCACGCAGTTACGCCCTTTATTTTTGGCCTGATACAGCGCTTTATCCGCAGTTTTCAATGCCCCGTCAATATTGGCTTTTCCGGGATAGAACAGGGTAACGCCGAGTGAAATCGTGACCTGACCGGCCCCCTCAAACTGCTGCATTTCAACCTGCTTGCGCAAACGCTCGGCCAGCCCGGTGGCCTGCGTCAGTGACGCGCCGGGCAGCAGCAGTAAAAATTCCTCGCCACCCATGCGACACAGCAGATCGCCTTCCCGCGAATTACTCAGAATGTGGCGCGCCAGTTGGGTGATCACCCTATCGCCCACGTCATGTCCGAAAGTGTCGTTTACTTTTTTGAAGTGATCGATATCGAGGGTGATGACTGCAACGCGCGACGATTCCTTTAGCTGTTTATCCACCGCCTCATAAAAACCGCGCCGGTTCAGCAGCCCGGTCATCGGGTCGGTATGGGCTTCGGTACTCAGTTGTTCGATACGCTGATGCAACAACCGGATCCCCTGCAACATCACCGTTTTCAGCTTCGATGCTTCGTAATACCAGGCATTGATCTGCTGAATTTCCTCGGAGACATCATGTGAGTCCATGGTGTCAGCCTTTGAGGCAAGCTGTCGCAGCGGCCGCGAAATATAGCGCGTCAGCAGCCAGATGCAGATGAACACCAGAATGACGATCGGCAACGTGTAGATCAAAACCTGCATCATTACGTGATACAGCAGCATCACATCGGCTTTCGCCGGATGCAGCACCAGCACCGTCCAGCCCGCCACCTCCACCGTAGAGAAACCCGCCAGAGATTCTTCGCCTTGCAGGTTTTCCATACGCAAAAAACCCTGCTCCCGTCCGCCCAAAAGTGCCTTGTTCACATGCCCCTGTGGCGCGCTTTCACTCCAGCCTGACGCGTCGCGATACAACACGTCGCCTTCACGGTCGATGACATAGATATAGGCGTCTTTACGGTAATTGCGGGCATTAATCAGCGTATCCACAATGCTGCCTTTGCTCAGGTCAATTTCGGTGGCCAGATACCCGAGATAGCCGCCACGCGCATTACGGATGGGTGAGGAAAGCACAATGATGTGATTATTCTGTGGAGTGAGAAAGGGGGAACTGAGCACCGGATTTTGCGTTTTCAACGCAGCGGTATTGGCATCAGACACCAGTTTTAAACCGACCATCGCCGCAGAGTTTCGTGAAGCCGCACGCACGACGCCGGTGGTATCCACCACCAGCACCGAGCTGAAGCGCTTACTTTGCAACTGCAAACGATCGGCTTCTTCAGTCAGTGCATCAACATTGTTAAACCGCTCGCCGAGTAAATCGGCGCTATAGGCCACCTGCTTGTTTGCGGCATTGAAAAACAAATCAGCCGTCAGCGACAGTCGTGTGGCGAACGACTGACTCGCCCTGAGGGAGGATTCGGTAAGGAGCTTCTTCTCTACCTGAAAAATTGCCAGATAACTGCTGAGCAAGGTGACAAGCGTACTCACCAGTGCAAGAAGCAATATCAGTCTCTTAAGATTAAATGCAAACCGCCGCTGCTGATCCATTCTCTGTCCGTTGAGCTAATGACCCTGAATATTACAGAGGATAGCAGTATGTCCGGCAAGGGTTTTGATATGTCTCAGTCAGGGCAGTTTTGCTTACGATTAACACGGGCGCTTTAGTAGCATTTTTTCCGGATCAGAGCTTGCGTATTAACTTCTGTAAACGCGCCTTCTGCCAGCGCTCCACTGATCCGCGAAAAACAAAAATGCGTAACCCCCGCAACAACACAATGCCGCCCCAGATACACAGGGGCCAGACGAACCAGACTGAATCCGGCGAGGTGTAATGGTTTATCGCGAACAGACCGGCGTTGATCACCGCCCACAACAGAACGGAACGATAAAAACTGCTTTCTTCCGCTACCTGATATCTGGCTTTTTCTATCTGGTCGTCAAGCGCCTGCCCTGAAGCACTGCCCGTTTTCGCATCGTTTTCTGTCAGTTCAGAAACCTTGATATCAAAGGCTGCTGCGATAGCGCCGAGGGTTTCGAGGCTGGCCTGCTCACCATTTTCGATACGCTGCACCGTGCGCACGCTCAGTGAGGAAAGTTCTGCCAGTTGTTCCTGAGACCATGCCCGGGAAATGCGAAGTTGCCTGATTTTGCTCTGATTCATAATTTTTACCTGTAGAGTGAATGTTGAACACCCAATCAGCATGCAACGCAGGATCGGAAATCAACACGACAGCAACCTGACACGGACACGACAGCAAACTGACAGTATTAAAAATCAGAAGGTTAGCCGGTAAAATTTACTGTCTACCGCCATCAGCGGGAAGGCTGGCGGCAGATCTGGCACCGTGACTTCCTTAAAACCGTTCTTTTCATAAAAGCGATGCGCCGCCAGAAACTTGTCTGTCGTGCCGAGAAAAATATCTTTCACATTTTTCTCCCGGGCATGATGCAGCAACGTGTTGAGTAACAATGTGGCCACGCCGTACTCCCTGCCACGAAAAGGCGCGCTGACAAACATTTTGCGCAGTGCTGTCTGCGCATTACCGATATCTTTCAGTCCCAGCGTGCCCACGACTTTCCCTTCATAGCGGGCAACCCAGAAATCCCCGGCGCCGCGCTGATAAAATTGCGGAATGTCATGCAGATCAGGCTGCTGTTCTTCGGTGATGACAATGCCAAATTCCTGATTCTGGATCGGTAAAATCACATCCACCACACCGCGCTGATCGGCGGCAGAAAAGCGTTCAATTAAGACAGAATGACTCATCACACACTCCCTTAGTTAACAACAGATTTAATGAGGACATAGCAGCGCCAGCTCGGGATTTTCAGGGAAAACCCGTTCACTGAGAAAATCAATAAACACCCGCAACTTCGGCGTCATATAACCGCCGGAGGGCCATAAAATGTAAAAATCACCGCTGCGCTTCACGTAATCATCCAGCACGGTCACCAGTTGCCCGCCCGCCAGCTCCTTGCGGATACTGAAATCAGGCAGACAGGCGATGCCCAGCCCCTGCAGGGCAAAACATTGGCGCGTTTCAATATTATTGCAAACCATCGATACCGGCAGCGATAAATCCTGATATTCCGGCAGCGGCCATGGTTCGAGCTTTCCGCTATTAGGAAAGCGAAAATGCAGACAACGGTGTTCAACCAGTTCCTGCGGCTTCGCAGGTGTACCATACTGTTCAAAATAATCCGGCGCGCCGACCAGTAAATGATGAAAAGTACCCAGCTTGCGCATCGACAATCGCGAATCAGCCAGTTGGCCGGTGCGCACCACGGCATCAAACCCCTCTTCCACCACATCAACGATGCGATCGGTGAAATCCAGATCCAGCCCGATATCAGGATAACGACGCATAAACTCGCCCAGCACCGGCAAGAGTAGCGTGCTGACCTGAGGCAAGCTCAGCCGCAACCTGCCGCGCGGACTTTCCGCCAGTTGCGACAGCTCGCTTTCTGCCGCCTCGAGTTCCGCCACGATGCGCCGGCAGCGTTCGAGGAACAGCGTCCCTTCGACGGTCAGCGTCACGCTGCGGGTGCTGCGGTGAAACAGCCGCACATTCAGCCTGGTCTCCATGCGCGCAATGCTTTTACCCACCGCCGACGCCGATACGCCTAAAATTCGCCCGGCTGCCACAAAACTGCGGGTTTCTGCCACCTGTACAAAGGTATTCAGGCTACTGAGATTTTCCATTACTGCCCCCGATTACGGACATCATCGTCCGCATATTATGGAAACCTACCCTACTTTTTCCTCACTGAGGAGATCTCTATCGTGATTTAACACTTTCTGAAGCTGAGATATCCCATGAATTCCACTGCGTTGAAATCCCGACTTGATTGCGTTATCGCTCAGGCTATTCAGTCACAAAGACTGATCGGTGCCGTTGTCATGGTCGCCCTTCACGGCGAGGTGGTTTACCACCAGGCTGCCGGTTTTGCCGACCGGGAAAGCCACCAACCGATGACTGAAAATACGCTTTTCCGTCTGGCATCGGTCAGCAAGCCGATTGTGTCCACCGTGGCAATGGCACTGATCACCCAGGGGAAGCTGGCGCTGGATGACGATATTCAGACAGGGTTGCCGCAGTTTCGCCCTACCCTGCCAGACGGACAACCGGCACGCATCACGGTACGGCAGTTATTAAGTCATACCGCCGGGCTGAGTTACCGCTTTTTTGAGCCGGACGAAAACGGCCCCTATGCCCGCGCAGGGGTTTCTGACGGAATGGACAGCAGCAGCATTTCGCTGGCGGAAAATCTGCGACGTTTATCGGATGTGCCTTTGCTGTATACACCGGGCACGTCGTGGGGGTATTCGCTGGCCGTGGATGTGCTGGGCGCAGTACTGGAACAGGTCTGCAAACAACCGCTCGCTGAAGTGGTAAAAACGCAACTGACCGACCCGCTGAGCATGCATGACACCGGTTTCTTCGCACATGACCCGGCGCGGCTGGCTACGCCGTATGTCAGTGATGTGCCACAGCCCCATCGTCTGCGTGAAGGCGAAAAAGTCGCCGCTTTCGACAATACCTTGGGAATTGAATACTCGCCTTCGCGCGCACTCGATGCCCAGGCTTATCCTTCCGGCGGCGCGGGTATGGTCAGCAGCGCGGCTGACGTACTGAAGATGCTGGAAATGTTGCGTCTTGGCGGCGCTCCGTTGATCTCGTCCGCGCTGGTCGATGAAATGGGACGGGATCAAACTCGCGGAGCCGAACTGCCGGAATCCCCGGGTCTGGGCTTTGGCTTAGGTTTTTCGGTATTGCGTGACCCGCAGGCTGCCGCTTCACCGGAATCAACCGGCACGTGGCGCTGGGGCGGGGCTTACGGTCATTCCTGGTTCGTTGACCGTACCGCCGGACTGAGCGTCGTTGCCTTGACCAATACCCTGTATGAAGGCATGTCTGGCACGTTCGTCACTGAACTGCGCGATGCGGTGTATGGAGCGCAGTCATGAATTCCCCTGCCTTGAAATCTCCCCTGCCACTTTCAGCTTTACTGGCGATGGCACTGACCGGCTTTATCGCCATCATGACCGAAACCTTGCCCGCCGGATTGCTACCTCAAATTGCAGCGGATCTTAATGTGTCACCGGCGATGGCCGGGCAACTGGTGACGCTGTATGCCGCCGGTTCGCTGATGGCCGTCATCCCGCTGGCAGCACTGACACGGGGCTGGAACCGCCGCACTGCGTTGCTGACGGCAATCTTTGGCTTTCTGATTTTTAATACCCTCACCACCTTCTCGACGAATTATGTCCTGACGCTCTTCGCCCGCTGGGTGGCCGGCGCGGCGGCAGGGCTGGCGTGGGGGTTACTGGCCGGTTATGCACGTCGGATGGTCCCGGTGCATCAGCAAGGGCGTGCGTTGTCGGTGGCGATGGTCGGCACACCTCTGGCGCTATCTGTCGGCGTTCCGCTGGGCACCTGGATGGGTTCCGCGCTCGGATGGCGCATGGCATTTGGCGTGATGTCCGCCATCACGTTGCTGCTGATTGTCTGGGTGGTGAGAAAAGTACCGGACTATCCGGGGCAGGCCGCAGGGGAACGCCAGCCTTTAAGACAGGTAATGATGATGCCCGGCGTGCGCAGTATTCTGATGGTGATCCTGCTGTGGATGCTGGCGCACAACCTGCTTTATACCTACATCGTGCCGTTCCTGCGCCTGTCCGGGCTTGATGCACGGGCCGATCAGATATTGCTGGTTTTCGGCCTCGGCGCGCTGGCAGGCATTGGTATCACCGGCATGCTGGTGGATAAATATTTGCGGCGCACCCTGCTGGTCAGCCTGATAGCCTTTGCCCTGCTATCACTCGTGCTGGCGCTGAGCCGCTTTTCGCCGCTGACCGTGACATTGTGTGTCGCGCTGTGGGGGTTGACGTTTGGTGGTGCAGCAACCTTGCTGCAAACGGCGATTGCTGACGCTACCGGTGAACATGCCGATATGGCGCAATCGATGGTGGTCGTGGCGTGGAATCTGGCGATTGCCAGTGGCGGGGTAACCGGTGGGATCCTGCTGGAAACCGCGGGCATTGCAGTCTTTCCGTGGGCCATGCAGTTGCTTATCGTCGCCGGGCTGATTATTGCCGTTTGCGCCCGCAAGAACGGTTTCCGCCCGGGAGCCCGTCATGAAGAAATAGCACTAATGCCGGAGGAGCAGAAACGGGATCAAAGTTTCGAATCAGGCGAAAAGGTATAATCTCTAAACCTTTCCGGAACCAGAATGCTGAAGCCGCTCCCGATGCGGCTTATTCTCGCAAAGTAAAAATCAGGTAATTCAGAATCAATGGGAATCATGGAAGTACGCAATAAAGCCGTTATACTTTTGTCAGTTATTGCCATCGCAGCCTTACTGTTGATGGCGTTTGAATGGCTCACCGATCAGACCGTTCCTGAACTGAAAGAACATGTTGTCCACTATGTTGATCAGCACATGGCGCACTCAATGTCCGGATTGCAGGAGGAGAAATGGTAACCAAACGGATGATGACCAAGCACTGGAAAATGGTCGTAGTACTGCTGTGTATCTGTGGCGCACTGATGCTGTTACGCTGGGCGGCGATGATCTGGGGGTAAAGTATTGCAAATTATCCCGCTTAAAACTGCTTAAATAAGCATCATTCCGGTCAGAGGGTTGAAACCTTCCGCTACGCGAGCCAGAATATCCTGAGTGATTTTTAAGAGCCCGTTCTCCCGTTTATGAAAATACTAAAACCTCGTCGTCCGCATGGGCGATGGACTTATTACATCATGCATGAAGACATTCTGTGGCCCTGCCCGGTTCGCTGGGAGTGGGAGAATGGCTACGGTGGCTGGCTGCCTTTTTATTACTCACCGACGCTGGAATTTGTGGCTGGCGATCCGGACAAAGCCACCAAAGTGGCGGGCAACAAGGCCCGCACGCTACATAAACTCGTCAGAATTCATGAGCACGAATGCTGATTTTCGTCTTCAGGTATGCGTTACGCGCTTTCGATTAATCCGCTGGCACGTAACACCCGACGCTTCACCGCATCCGGTAAAACGGCATTCATTCCCCCGACACATCCCAGACTGAACCAGTGACGCGCACGGGTAATGCCGGTGTAAATCAGCTCGCGCGTGAGGATCGGACTGAGATTCTCCGGCAGCAGCAGCGCGGTATGGGTAAATTCGGATCCCTGTGATTTGTGCACCGTCATGGCAAATACGGTTTCCACCGCCTGCAAACGCCCCGGCATCACCCAGCGGATATCCTGCGTACCGTCTCCGGCCAGAAACGCCACTCGCAGGGTCGGCACCACAGTACCATCGGCAAGACGATGCGGGATCTCCAGCGTGATGCCGATATCGCCGTTCATCAGACGCTGGCTGTAATCATTGCGGGTCACCAGCACCGGACGCCCCGGATACCAGCCGATCGACGCCTTAAGCAACCCTTCCTTTCGCAAGATGTCGGCGATGCGCTGATTCAGTTCTTCCACACCCCAGCGCCCGCCACGTAAGGCGCACAGCAGCTGGAACTGGCTGTAGGCCAGAAGCACTCTGGCCGCCCAGCGGTTGAAGGCTTCCGGCGGTTCATTGTCTGCCGGTCGCGCCTGGATCATCACGTTGAGATAATGTTGATAGCCGACCGGAGGTTCTACGCCTTCGCGTCTGGCCGCCGCCGGGAACTGCTTCGTGCCGCCCTTCACCACCCAGTCGCGCAGTTCAGCATCATCGTCAGTGCTCAATGTCAGTTGCGCCAGGTCAGCGTATCCATGTTTCCAGACCTGTTTCAGCGCTTTCACATCCCCGTCATTTACTGCTTCCGCTAACTGACCAATGCCGCTTTGTGCATCAAAACGGTAACTGTGGCGCAGCATCACTACAGCCTGATCCATCGCCGTACCCTGGGGATCAACCAGCGAATCCGGGACCTGTTCGCCGGTCACGCTTTGCAACCAGTCGCGGGTATGCGGCAGATAATGGCCGCCGTTGGCGCGCTGACATAACTCGCTCAGTAATGCCCCCGCCTCCACCGACGCCAGTTGATCTTTATCGCCGAGCAGGATCAGACGCGCCTGTTCCGGCAATGCAGCCAGCAATGCGGCCATCATTTCCAGATCGACCATTGACGCTTCATCAACCACCAGCACATCCAGCATCAGCGGGTTGCCCGGATGATGGCGAAAATGCCGCGTATCCGGGCGGCTGCCGAGCAGACGGTGCAGTGTCACCACATCGGTGTTGATACTTTCTCGCACCGCATTACCGTTGCCGAGCGCACTGAGATCCAGCTTCGATACCGCACCGGCAATTGATTCATTGAGTCTTGCTGCCGCCTTGCCGGTCGGCGCGGCCAGTCTGATGCGCAGTGGCTGACCATTTTCCTCCAGCGCCAGCGTCTGTAACAACGCCAGCAGACGCACCACCGTGGTGGTTTTACCGGTGCCCGGCCCGCCGGTAATAATGCTGAACGCACTGCCCGCCGCCAGCGCGCAGGCCAGTTTCTGCCAGTTGGCGATATCAGATTTCGCATCCGCCGGGAATAACGCCGTCAGCGGCGCACGCAAAGATTCCACCGGCAAAGTATGCAGCGCACTGCGCGCCAGACGTTGTTCAATTGCCGCCCGCACATTCTGTTCGTACTGCCAGTAACGGCGCAGATACAGGCGCTGGCCGGTCAGCACCAGCGGCGAATTACCTTCGTGGTGTCCGACCAGCGTCGGGTGCACCAGCGCCGCCAGCCATTCCTGCAAACTCAGGTCGTCGAGCACGGCCGCCGGACGGATCACCGCGCCGTCAGCGTGATCGCCTTCCGGTGGCAGCGAGAGTGAGAATGCGCTGTCATCAAGCGTGGCCTGCAAATCCAGACACACATGACCGCGCCCTAACTGATAGCTGGTCAGTGCGGTCGCCAGCAACAATAACGGATGCGCGTCCGGCGCTTCTTTTGCCAGAAACGTCACCAGTGCGCGATCGAGTTCGCGCAGCCAGCCACATTCCACCCAGCTCGCCAGCAGTTGTGCGATATCTTCACGGCTGTTGATTTTCATGCGTGTTCCTCCGTGCCGCTGAACAGAGCGTCGAGTTGTTCCATTAATGCTTTGTCCGGCCGCTGAACGCAGACGCCGTTACCCGGCGCGTGGCTGCCGCGCAGGAATAAATACACCGCGCCGCCGATATGCCGGTCGTAGTCATAATCCGGTATGCGGGATTTCAGCAGACGATGCAGCGCAAACAGATACAGCGAGAACTGCAAATCGTAGCGGTGCTCGCGCATTGACTGCGTCATATTTTCCTGGTCATAACCGCTGGCATCGTCTCCGAGCCAGTTGGATTTATAATCCAGCACGTAATAACGCCCGTCATGTTCAAACACCAGATCGATGAAGCCTTTCAGCATGCCGTTGAGATCTTCCGCCAGCAGCGGCGCACGCTCCGCGCCCTCAAGCGTGTATTGCTGAACCAGCTTGTCGAGGCGAACAGTTGAGACCTTTGTCAGCGAGAACCAGAACTCCATTTCAACCTGATAAGGCGGCAGTTCCGCCAGCGTGAAGGTTTCACCGTCCGGCAGGGCTAACGGCTGCGTCAGTAACGCGGTCAGCCAGCCGGAAAGCGGTACGATCCACTTTTCCCAGCCGCGCGTATTACAACGCCGCGCAACCTGATCGGCGATTTTCGCCGGATCCTTCGCCAGTGCCGCAAACCCTTCGTCGCCCGCCCATTCCAGCAAACCGTGCAGGAAATTACCCGGCGCAGGACCGCGCGGAAACGCATACAAATTCTCACCGGTCATCGGTTGCAAAAGCCCGGGCACCGGCTCTTTGTCTTCCACAAATACTTTCTGATCTTCTAAGTAGCTGTCCTGAGCTGCGCTTTCGATCTCACCCCGAGGTTCCCGGTTCAGGGTCTCCGGCACCATGTAGGTGCCTGCCGGTGCGATTTGCAGGCCGGAGAAACTCGACACCCACCAGCGCGGCCCTTTATGCGTTCGCAGCGGAGGACGCGGCCCGAGTTCCGGTAACAACTGCTCACTGCGATAGATTGCGCCATCCGTAACAGGCAGCGGCCAGGCGCGAATAGTGTCTGTCTCCAGTGCCTGCAAACTGGCGGGCAGCGCATCCGCATCGATCGCGTCGCCGCCGTGGAACAGATAGCCGGAGGCGCTCTTTTCGAACTCTTTCAGCGGTGCCATGCCCAGCCACAGCGCGTAACGCGAGCGGGTCATCGCGACGTAGAACTTACGCAGGTCTTCCCCCAGACGCTCGCGATCGGCCTGTACCAGTTGTTCATCCGTCGCGCTCAGCGCCACTTCCAGTTCACCTTCCGCCGTGTGCCATTTCAGCGGTGAGTCCTGTTTTTTCACCGCGCGGAAAGCACAGGCGAAAGGCAGGAATACCAGCGGATATTCCAGCCCTTTGGACTTATGCACCGTGACCACTTTCACCAGTTCAGCATCGCTTTCGAGACGCAGTTTGCGCGCATCACCCCCCTGATGTTCATCCTGACACTGTTCCGCCAGATAGCGGATCAGCGCATGCTCGCCGTCGAGCTGAACGCTGGCCTGTTGCAGCAGTTCAGAAAGATGCAGCAGGTCGGTCAGCGCACGTTCGTCACCACGGCCGAGCAGACGGCGCGGCACGTCGAATTCCCACATCAGGCGGCGCAGCATCGGCAGAATGCCCTGTTTGCGCCAGCAGGTACGCAGCGCCTGAAACTGCTGAACGTAGCGCTCCCACTCGCTTTCATCCTGATTGAGCCGGTCCAGCGCTTCCCAGCTCAGGTTCAGCGAAGGTGTCGCGAGGGCCGCGCGCAGTAACCGGTCGTTTTCCGGCGCAGCACAAGCCGCCAGCCAGTATTGCAATTCGCCCGCCTGCGCACTTTCAAAAATCGATTCTTTATCGGAAAGATACACACTGCGCACGCCGCGTTTCGACAGCGCAACGCGCACTGCGGTCGCTTCCCGCCCGGTGTTCACCAGCACCGCGATATCGCCGGGCATTACTGGCTTCAGCGTTTCGCCGGGCAGGCCAAAACCGGCAGAACCTTGCTGGCCGAGGCGCAGCAGGCGAACAATTTCCGTGGCGCAGCCGTCGGCCATCATCTGGACATACTGGTTTCTCGGCAATACTTCCGTCTGATTCTCCGGATACCACAGCGTCAGCGCAGCGGCTTCGGCATCATCAATTACCAGCGTATCGGCGCGTCCTTTGGCTTCTACCGGCAGGAACGGCACCTGATTTTCAGCGCCGCGCCGGAACAGGAACGCGCCCTCGCCGGACTTGCGATTTTCGGCCAGTTCAAACACCTTTTTCACTGACGCCACCATCGCGCGGGTAGAACGGAAGTTGGTCGCCAGCGTGTA
This sequence comes from Rahnella sp. P4_A8, assembly GCF_056402435.1. Taxonomy (NCBI): domain Bacteria; kingdom Pseudomonadati; phylum Pseudomonadota; class Gammaproteobacteria; order Enterobacterales; family Yersiniaceae; genus Rahnella; species Rahnella sp. P4_A8. The sequence continues at coordinate 91,905 of NZ_JBFUHK010000003.1, forward strand.
GTGGCGGCCGCCGGTATCACGACGGGCGCGCAGATAAGTATAAATATCGGCACCACGGAAGGCGTAAATCGCCTGTTTCGGGTCGCCGATCAGGATCAGACCCTGCTCCGGCGCATTTTCCGCCACACGGTAAACGGCGTCGAAAATACGGTATTGCAGCGGATCGGTATCCTGAAATTCGTCGATCATCGCCACCGGGAATTGCGTACGGATGATCTCCGCCAGCCGCGCGCCGTTGTCACTGCTGAGCGCAGCGTCCAGACGGGTCAGCAAATCGTTGAAACCCATTTGCGCGCGCTTTTGCTGCTCGAGGTCAAAACGATTTTTTATCCAGCGGCAGGCATGTTGCAGTAAACCGCTGCGGGCATCCGGCAAACTTTCCAGCCGGGTTTTCAGGGTTTCCATTGCCGAAATGGCCGGATGGACGGGCGCAACGCCCTGCTTCCAGCCTTCGTCTAGGCCTGCCGGTGTCAGGCGGGTCCAGCCGGTTTTGAGATCCGGGATTATTTCGTCGCTGGTCGCCCAGGCGTGGAGTTTATCCAGCCACGGATTGAAATATCGCGCCTGAATTTTCCCATTCACCGCTTTCGCTGCTACCGCGCCTTCGAGCATTGTGCGCAGTTCCTGCGTCCATTGCGGCCAGTCTTGTTTCAGCGCAGCCAGTTCCGCCGCTTTCAGGTTATTCACCGTTTCACATACTTCGGCAGGCGTCTGATCTGAGCCTAACTCTCCGGCATATTCCAGCAGCGGCATCACGCTGCGGTGTAAGTCTTCCGGTGAGCGCCACCAGCCGCGCAACATACGGATTTCCTGCTCACCGAGCGGGAAATAGAAACTGCGCCAGTAATCGCGCACCACGTTCATCAGCAGTTCGGTCTGGTCGGTTTCCAGCGTCTGGGTAAACAGGCTGTCGCTGTCGAATGCGTGCTCGCCAAGCATGCGGTTACACCAGCCGTGAATAGTGGAAACGGCAGATTCATCCATCCATTCCGCCGCCAGTTGCAGCTTGCGGGCACAGCCCGGCCATTGCTCAGGCGTATATTCCGCACGCAAATTTTGCAAAAATTCGTCGCTGTCATTTTCCGCGTCAGGATTTCCTAAAAAATACCCCGCCGCTTGCGATAAACGCGCACGGATGCGATCGCGCAGTTCTTTGGTTGCGGCATCGGTAAAGGTCACCACCAGAATTTCCGGCGGCGTCAGCGGGCGGCTGAAGGCGTTATCGCCGCCGTGTCCGAGCACCAGCCGCACATACAGCGCGGCGATGGTGAAAGTTTTGCCGGTACCCGCGCTGGCTTCAATCAGGCGGCTTCCCGTCAGCGGAAAGTTCAGCACATTCAATGCTGATGGCAGACGTTGTTCCGTCATTCCTTGTCTCCTTTCTTACTGCGGGAAAGATAATTGATCAGCGGTGCCAGTAGCACATCGGCCAGCCGGGCAAATTCACCGTCAGACCAGAGTGCGGCAAAGTCCGGCCACGCGCGGGCCAGGTACGCATTGCTGTCACGCTCACCAAATTTCATGTTGGCCGGATCGTGATTTTCGTAGCTGTCGCGGGCGGCAAGCCAGGCATCGCTGTCCGTTGCGCTGTGCGCCGTGCCCTCTTTTTTCAGCCAGACAAAGGCGGTTTTTACCGCCAGCGGCAACGGCCGCAACTGCCCGATTTTCCATGTTTCAATCAGCGTGTCCCACAGTTCGCGCGCATAAGCGATCTCCAGCGGCGGTAATTCGGCGGTGCCGTTTTTGCTGACGATAAAGGTGTGCATTGGCTGTCCGTCAAGATGCCCCGCAAGATGCGCAACCCAGTAAGGCAGCAGCCGGTCAAAGCGGTAAGCGCGATCTTTTATGATGCCGGTACTTTCCAGCACCACGCGGGCACGGCCGCCCGCAGCATTTGCCCGCAGTTCGCTCAGCCAGTCGGAGATCATCACACCACCGGTTTTATCTTCCAGCGCCTCATTCGCCAGCGGCTGAGGCCATGCATCGAGAACCTGCTGATAGCTGGCAAACAAGCTATCCATCGGTTCGGCCAGATCGTCACTCAGCACCGCAGCAAATTCGCCCGGTGCCAGCTCGCCGCGTCGTTCAATACGTTCGAGTTGCTGACGTAAAACATCCTGACGCGAAACGCCCGCTTCCAGTGCCCATTTTTGTGCGCGGATCAGCTCATCCTGCAACCGCCAGTTTTCCAGCGCATTGATGTCGAACGGCTCCTGATCTTCGCTGCCCGGATCTTCCAGCTCAAAGTAGATATTCAGCCGCTGGCGGAAGAAACTGCGCACCGGATCCGACAGGAAATCCGACAACTGACGCAGCGTCAGTGCGCTTTCCTGTTCCACCGGTTGCAGCGGTTGCGCTGCCACGGCAGCGGCTTCCGCTTCCAGCCCGGCGCGCCATTCGTGCGCATAACTGAACAGCGGGCTGCCCTGACTGAAATAGTCGCGGTTGAACGGTTGCAGACGATGTTCGGTGGTCAGGGCGTGCAGTAAATCTTCGCCACTTTGTGCTTTCCAGCCTGCCGCCAGATGGTCGCGCAACTGCGCCACCAGCACCGAAGGCGGGCGCTCGGTGTTGTCATGAATGCTGCGCCCCACCCAGCTAATGTGTAAGCGTTCACGCGCAGAAAGCAGGGCTTCGAGGAACAGATAACGGTCATCTTCACGGCGTGAACGGTCGCCCGGGCGGTAATCGCGCCCCATGAGGTCGAAATCCATCGGTACACGGTTACGCGGATAATCACCGTCGTTCATCCCCAGCAGATGCACGTGGCGGAAAGGAATGGCACGCATCGGCATCAGCGTGGCGAACGTCACCGCGCCGCCGAAAAACGGCTGGGTCAGACCCGACTGGTCGAACTGCGCCAGCCAGTGATCGCGAACCACCGACAGCGGCAGTTCGGCCTGTAAATCTACGCTTTCACAGGCTTCGAGCCAGATTTCCAGCTCACCGTGCAGACGCACTAAAATAAAGCCATCTTCACCGTCATCCTCGCTAAAGTATTGAGAAAGGATATGACGCAGACGCCTGCCCCACTCCTGCGGAGGCGCAGGTTCACGTAGCTGACGCCAGGTGTCATCCAGGCAGTTCAGCAGATGTGACAGCGGGCCAATCAGTGCCGCATCCAGCCCGCCGATTTCATCCAGCGGCTCGATGTTTTTCCAGGCTTCGCCGCTGCCCACCGCATAGCCCAGCAACATGCGTTGCAGACCAAAGAACCAGCTGTTTTGCTCCGGTGATAACGGCAGTTCGAGGCTCTGGCGCTGCTCGGCATGCAGCCCCCAGCGCACGTTGGCGGCTCTGATCCAGCGGTGCAGCAGCGGCAGTTGTTCTTCTTCAATCCCGAAACGCTGACGCACCGACGGCACATCGAGTAAATCCAGCAAATCACTGACCGCAAAACGCGACTGTGGCAGTTCCAGCAAACTTTCCAGCGCACCGAGTAACGGATTATTCTGGCGCGGTCCCTGATCGGCAACGGTGAACGGGATATAACGCGGATCACTGCGCTCCATCAGGCCAAACACCGCCTGAATGTGCGGCGCATAACCGTTGATATCCGGCACCATCACGATAATGTCGCGCGCTTTCAGCGTCGGATCTGCGGCCAGCGCCGCCAGCAGGCGGTCATGCAGCACTTCCACTTCGCGCTGGGCGCTGTGGGTAATAAAGAAACGCAGGGAATCGTCATGCTGAACGTCAGCGGCAGGCCATTCATCGATGGTTTCAGCCAGCGGGCGCAGCTGCAAAATGTCTTCCTGCAACTGATGCAACAGGGTATCGGTGCCGTTTGAGGTAAAGAGGTCGATGCGCGGGATCACCGGCGCCAGTTGCGCCGCATAGGATTCGTGGTTGTCGTATTCATTCAGCAGACCGATATAGTCACGCCCCTGCTTGCCCCATGCCGCCAGCAACGGATGCGCATGCTGATGGAGCTCATCTTCGGCAATGACCTGCGGCATGCCCGGCTTACGCAACTGACGTATCCGCTCTGCGCGCAGCAAATCTTTATCAGCAATGATATCGCTCCAGTCGTGCTCGCACGGGTTATGCACACACATAAAGATGTGTGTCCAGCGTCCCAGCACGGCCAGCACTTCAAGGGATTGTTGCGGTAACGAGGAGATGCCAAAAACCACCAGCCGCGCCGGTAAACCGGCCGGGCGCTGGTCTTCAGGAATAGTTTGCGCATAGTGCAGGAAACGCTGATGCAGCGCCGCACGGCTGGTGTTGCGCTCGTTTTCAGGTACATCCGCCAGCAGCGCGCGCCACAGTTGCGGCTGCCACAGCAGGTTTTCCGGCAAGGACTCGCTGCCTTTACGGCTGGTGCGCAGAACGTCCAGACCGTTGCCCCAGTCTTCCAGCCAGTCAGCACGGTAAACCTGATACTGATCGAATAAATCCGCCAGACGCTGCGCCAGCTGATGCAATTTACGCATATCGCCGTCATCTTTTAAGAAACGGGCCAGCGGCGCAAAAACGGGTTCGGCAAGCAGTTCGGGTAACAGGCGGATCAGGCGCCAGGTCAGCAGCGGACGGTCAAAAGGCGACGATTCCGGCACCTGTTCTTTGCCGAGCACCGCGCGGTACACCTGCCAGAAAAAACGTGCCGGAAGTTTGATATCCAGCGCCGCCGCAATTCCGCAGCCACCGTCGGTCACATCACGCGCCAGCGCCAGTTTCAGCCACTGGTTGATGCCGTTGCTCTGCACCAGAATCACTTCATTTTCCAGCGGCGACAGCGGATGCGCTGCCATCCACGAGACCAGCACGTCCCTCAGCGTTTCTGAGTGATTTCCGTGTAATACCATCAAACCTGAATTCACGCCCGCATCCCTTATTATCGCCTGTCAGGGTTGAGATTTTGCGTTGATTTGGAAAGGATTGAAAGGACAGAAAAGAAAAGAGGCAGGGCTTGCGGCCTGCCTCGTAGCAAAATGTAACGCGCTGAAAATTACCCGCGCGTTTTACGAGCTTCTTTCCAGAGATATTTTAGGATCACTGAATGCTGTAGCGCTCAAGCCAGTGCGCGTAAGGCGCAGGCAGAACCCATGAAGGATTGTCCTCGCCCAGTTCTTTCGCCAGCGCATACGGATAATGCGGGTTGGCGAGCATGGCGCGGCCAATCATCACCAGATCCATATCTTGCTCGCTGATACAACGTTCGGCCACGTCTGCCGACGCAACGCCCCATGAACTCGCCACCGGCAAGCCGGCTTCAGCACGCACGCGGCGCGACACTGGTGCCAGGAAACCGGCTCCCCATGGGATCTGTGCTTCCCAGGTCGAGAAACCGACGCTGACGTTGAGCATATCCAGCCCTTTCTCACGCAGAATACGGGTCAGTTCGATAGATTCCGCCAGCGTTTCTTCATCGCGGCCATCGTATTCGATCACGCCAAAACGCGCGGTAATCGGCAGGTTTTTCGGCCAGACGGCGTTAACGGCGTCGAAAGTTTCAATCAGGAAACGGCTGCGACCGGCAAAATCACCGCCGTATTCGTCGGTGCGGGTGTTGGAATGCACGGAGAAGAAGCTTTGCGCCAGATAGCCGTGGGCAAAGTGCAGCTCCAGCCATTCAAAACCGGCATCGCGCGCGCGTTTCGCGGCAGCGACAAAATCGGCCATCACGCGCTGGATATCGGCTTTGGTCATTTCTTTCGGCACTTTCGGCAGGTGTTTGCCGAATGCGACTGCGGATGGCGCAATGGTTGCCCAGCCACGCGGATCGCCTTCAGCAATATGATCGTCCCCTTCCCAGGGCAGATTGGCGCTGGCTTTACGGCCTGCGTGACCGATCTGGATCCCCGGTACTGCGCCTGCGGCTTTGATGGCTTTGGCAATCTTCGCCAGTTCAGCAGCCTGTTCATCGTTCCAGATCCCGAGACATCCCGGGGTGATACGCCCTTCCGGCGAAACCGCCGTCGCTTCGACAATCACCAGGCTCGCGCCGCCGCGTGCCAGCGTGGCGTAATGCACCTGATGCCAGTCATTCGGCACGCCATCAGTGGCGGAATACTGGCACATAGGCGGAACGGCAATGCGGTTTTTTAAGGTGACGTCTTTCAACGTAAACGGCGTAAATAGTGCAGACATAAAATTTCCTCGGTGGATTGGCACATTAAGCACACAGAGTGCTGCCAAAGAGCTATAAGCAGAAGTGTAGAAATATTATAGTGCGTATCAATTTTCGTTATAACTCAATCGGTGCCCCGCCGCCCGTCAGTGGCTGAGACAACAACTGGCGCAGGTCTGTAGCGGGCAGTAATATCCGATTTCTGAAACGTCGATAAAATCCTCTTAAAAGGGTCGTACCATGGAAAAATTACCTGCCATCACCATCACCTATTGTTCTCAATGCAACTGGATGCTGCGCGCCTCCTGGATGGCGCAGGAATTGCTGAATTCGTTCAGTACCGATCTGGCGTCGGTAACGCTTGTCCCCGGCACCGGTGGCATTTACGAAATCAAAGTCGATGACGAGATTATCTGGGAACGCAAACGCGATGGCGGTTTCCCGGACGCCGCACTGCTTAAACAGCGTGTGCGCGATATTTGTTTCCCGGAACGTTCACTGGGGCATGTGGATAAGAAGAAGATTGATGAGAACGGTGAGGCCTGAGGGTGCGCTAAACGCAAAAAAGGCAGGACATTCATCCTGCCTTTTGGCGTTTTAGCAAAGACTGGCATTAAAAGTCAGGCTTTGCGGGAGACGTGTTCGGCGGCTGCACGGTTGGCTTTTGCGACGGAATCTGCCAGCGTTTTCCCTTGCAAGAGTGATGTGCACAACGTGCCCATAAAGCAGTCACCGGCACCGTGGGTACTGACCAGCTCTATTTTTTCGGCGGGCATCGACTGGCTGCGTCCGCCGGCTGCACACCAGGCCACACCGTGTTCACCCGCCGTCACGATAACAGCCGGAGAATGCTGGCTCAGTAATTCGGCTGCCACGCAGGCATCGGACAAATCATTGACCGGAATACCGCTCAGATCACGGGCTTCGACGCCATTCACCACCAGCAAATCGACAGCAGACTGCATCTCAGCACAAAGTGTCCGCGCCGGTGCGGCATTCAGACAAACGCGGATCCCGCGCTGTTTCGCCTGTTTCGCTGCCGCCAGATTCACCGCCTCCGGCACCTCATTTTGTAACAACAGCATGTCAACCTGCTGCCACAAGGCATCATCATCAAACTGCGCGGCATCAATGTGGTTGTTTGCATTGGAAACGACCACTGCGCCGTAATCCCCTTCTGCATCCATCAGCGCCACGCTCATGCCGGAAGGTACGCTTTCATTAACGGCGATAAAGCTGCTGTCGACCGCGTTTTCATTTAGCACACCACGCAGGAATTCCCCCTGCGTATCGGCGCCCACGGCACCGGCAAAACGAACACCGGCGCCCGCTCTGGCAGCGGCAACGGCCTGATTCCCGCCCTTGCCGCCGAATTTATATGAACATCCGCTGCCGATCACCGTTTCGCCTTTTTCCGGACGATGATGCGCGTGGATCACGATGTCATAATGAAGGCTGCCCGTGACTAAAATTTTACCCATTTTAGTATTCCCGAAGGTCCTGAACCGCCTGCTGGGTTTTCATCAGGTTCTTTTCTGCTGTCTTCAGATCCTTCTGGGCAATCGCCACAAATAAGGCGTCCAGAATATTCAGCTGAGCGATCCGCGACGCAGCATTTTCCCCGAGCAAGTGCGATCCCTGAGAGGTTGAATTGAGAACCACATGCGCATTGCGCGCAATGGGCGACTCGGCGTAATTGGTGATGGCGATCACTTTGGCGCCATTGCGCGCCGCCAGTTTGATCGGATCATTCACCGCGCGGGTGGCACCGGAATGGCTGATCGCCACCACCGCATCATCGTCCGATAAGACCGCTGCCGACATCAGCATGATATGCGCATCATCGTAGACCGTCGTTTTAATGCCAATTTTCAGCAATTTATGCGACAAATCTCTGGCGACGGCAGCAGAGCCGCCGACAGCATATAAATCGATGTGCCTGGCTTTAAATAAAATGTCAGCAGCCCGGTTAAATTCCGAAACATCGACAATAGATAATGTTTCTTCTATTGCCTGAATAGAGGTACGGAATACTTTTTCAAGTAATTGTTCCGACGAGTCTCCCGGCTCAATTTCCGCATGTAAATTTGCCACTTCAGAATAGTTGTAATAAATCAAACTGCTTCTGAAATCTCTGAATCCTGAAAAGTTTAATTTTTTGGTCAGTTTAACAATCATCGCCTCAGAAACATTATTTTCCAGCGCAATTTCTTTTAATGAAGTTTGCTCAGAAAAATCATTTTTAGACGTAATCGCTTCGACGACTTTTCTTTCCAGCGGCGTCAGATGTGGCAATTTCATACGAATTTGAGCACCAATGGCTCGCGGATCCTGATTCATTACTTGCCTCGTGTCGCTCTGTCAATCAACATCGCTATGATAATAATAAGGCCAGTAGCAAGCAATTGATAAAACGCCTGAATATTGAGAAGTGTCAGACCATTACGCAATGAACCTAAAATAACCGCGCCAATCAGTGTGCCGATCACACTGCCTTTCCCGCCCATCAGCGAAGCCCCGCCAATTGCCGCCGCAGCAATAGCATCCAGCTCCCATAAATTCCCCATGGTCGGTTCAGCGGCACCTAGGCGACCAATCAAAATCAGTGAGGCTAAAGAGGCCAGCACACCGGAGATCACAAAGACCGTGACCTTGGTTCTTTTGACCGGAACCCCCGCGACTCGTGCGGCTTCTTCGTTACCGCCCACGGCCAGAATATATTCCCCCAGCGGCGTTTTGTTCATCACCGTCCAGAGTATCGCCGCGATAGCAATAACAATCACGATTGGTGCCGGAACCCCGAAAATCGTGCTGTTAATGACGGTGCGAAACTCCATCGGGATACCAAAAATCGGGTTGCCGTTGGTAAAAATCAGCGCCAGCGCGCGGAACAGCGAGAGTCCGCCGAGGGTGACGATAAACGGCTGTAAACCGGCATACGCCACCAGCATGCCGCTGAACACGCCGCACAGTGCGCCGACACCCAGCGTCGCCATTATTGCCAGTGGAACCGGGACGCCGGACACCATCAGCGTGGCACCCAGCACCGCCGAAAGTGCCGCCGTCGGCCCGACGGAGAGATCGATACCGCCGGAAATAATGACCAGCGTCATACCCAGCGCAATAATTCCGTTGATGGAGGACTGCTGTAATATATTGAGTAAATTAGGGACGGTAAAAAATACCGGCGACAAAAAAGAGAAGGTGATCACAATAATCACTAAGCCAATCAGCGTACCGGCATCGCGTACGTTGAATTTAAATAATGCCGAAGGCATAACCTTGGGCTGAACATTACCTTGAGTCGTCATAATAATGGCCTTTAATCTTTGTAGGTGTCGGAGAAATAGTTTTCAGACCGCTTAATTCACATCGTTAATCGCATAACGGGCAATGTTTTCTTCAGTAATCTCATCACCGTTAAGTTCTTTTGTGATTTTCCCTTCACGCATCACCAGGACTCTGTCTGAGATACGAATTATTTCCGGCATCTCGGAAGAAACCACCACAATGGCTTTTCCCTGCTGCGCCAGTTTTTCTATCAGATTATAAATCTCAGACTTTGCTCCGATATCAATTCCCCGGGTTGGCTCGTCAAAAAGAAAGACTTTATTGTCCGCTGCGACCCAGCGACCAATAATGACTTTTTGCTGGTTTCCGCCGCTGAGTGTTCCAATGGGTTTTTCTATGTTAAGCGGACGCAACCGCAGATCGGTCATCACGTCCAGCGCCGTTTTATCCAGCTGATTTCTTTTCAGTAAACCGTATCGGGTAAATCGCCCCATTGACGGCAACGCCATATTCATTTTGACTGCGCGCTCTTTAATGATGCCCTCTTTTTTACGATCTTCCGGCACCAGTCCGATCCCGGCGCGGATAGCAGAACTGACATTGTGATTTTTCACCGCGACGCCTTCCACCTCAATGCTGCCGCCGGTTTTGGCATCAATGCCGGCGATGAGTTTCAGCAACTCTGTACGCCCGGAACCGACCAGTCCGGCAATTCCCAGCACTTCACCTGCTCCGACGGAAAAAGTCGCCGACCGCACGGCATTATCACGACTCAATCCTTCGACGCGCAGCACTTCCCTGCCGGTCGCATAAGAGTGATGGTGCATTTTTTCGATTTTGCGTCCGACCATTTTGGTGACAATAGTTTCTTCGGTTTCATCGCAGATATTGACCACGCCGACCTGTTTACCATCACGTAAGATCGTCGCCCGATCGCAAACTTTGAAAATCTCGTTCATTTTGTGTGAGACATAAATCAGCGACACATTCATCGATTTGAGATCTGAAATCAGCTCTGCCAGGCGCTCAAACTCCGTCGGCGTCAGGCTGGAGGTCGGTTCATCCATTGCAATGATCTTCGCTTCATCCAGCAAAGCGCGGGCGATTTCAACGATCTGTTGCTGAGATACTTTCAGGTTCTTGATCGGCTCATCGGGATCAATACTGGGATCAAGACGACGCAGGATCGCCACTGCCCTTTTGTACTGAGCCTTTCTGTCGACAAACAACCCTTTGAGTTTCGTTAACGGGCGGCCAAGAAACATATTCTGTGCCACGGAGAGTTCAGGAACGTGCTGCAATTCCTGGTGGATCATCGCGATACCGGCATGACGGGCAGACAGCGGATTCTTCATCTGAATAACCTGCCCTTCCACCAGAATTTCACCGGAATCTGCCGCCCGCACACCGGACAAAATATTCAGCAGTGTCGATTTTCCCGCGCCATTTTCTCCAATCAGCGCATGGACTTCGCCCGGCCTCACAGAGAAATCAACGCCCTTAACTGCTGCCACGCCGCTGTAGCTTTTGCTGATGCCGCGCATCGTCAAACTGTACTGTTCCATACACTCTCCTGACCCGTTTTCACACGTCTGACTTATTGTTGCTGAGCCAGCAGCTGGCGAAGTTTCGCGTTATCTTTGGTGGAGAACGCATCAGCATTGTCCTGGGTAATCAGCGCCTGCGGAGTGGAGACCACGCGGGAGATTTTCTGTCCGTTAATCAGGCGTACGACCACTTCCATCGCCACTTCCCCTGTGAGCACCGGGAAGCTGTCCACCGTGCCGGTCAGCTCGCCACGCTTGATAGAGGCATAAGCATCGGAGATACCGTCAGTGCCAAATACCGCCACCTGTTTGGATTTTCCGGCAGCCGCCACGGCTTCAACCACACCGAGTGCCATGCCATCGTTGTTGGCGTAGAACCCAATCAGATCAGGATGTTGCTGTAAAATTGTCGCCGCTGCGTTATAGGCATTTTCACGGCTCCAGTTGGCCGGAACGCTGGCGACTACGGTGAATTTCCCGCTGGTCTGAATCGTTTCTTTGAAGCCTCTGGTACGCTGCGCCGCGGCATACACCCCCGGCTGGCCTTCGATGACGGCCACTTTGCCGCCTTCAGGATGTTTTTTGATAAACCAGTTGGCGACGCGTACGCCGTTGTCTTTCTGTACGTTACCGACGTAATGCGCCGCATTCGGCATCACCGCATCATTCACGTTAACGACAGCAATGCCTTTGCTTTTAGCCGATTCGTACGCCGGTTGCAGGTTGGCGTCAGTTTGCGGCGACACCAGCAAACCGTTGAAGCCCTGTGAAATGAGGGTTTCGGCGATAGAAAGCTGACCGAGCTGGTCGTCTTCGTTAGCCGCAGCCTGATATTCGACGGTGATGCCGTGCTTATCACCGAATTCCTTATATCCCTGGCCGAGTGAGCGCCAGTATTCATTGGTCAGCGTTTTAGACACACCGCCGATTTTGAGGGATTTGTCGATTGCCGGCAGCGGGCCATATTTGGCCGTGAGTTGCGTCCAGTCAGTGCGATCCGGTTCGGTATCGGATTGCAACGGTGGCAGATCGGCGGCATAAACGCTGGTGCAAAGCAGTGTAGAGGTGAGTACAGACAGTAAGAGTTTTTTCATCATCTGGCCTTCGATTGTTATTTTTATGGTGTCACAGCGACACGCGCTGTGGCGGGTCGCTTTACTGCGCCAACATCACGTCGTTGACGATTTGCTGTGTGGCTACGGCGTCCTGCCTGCTGATGGCTTCATTCAGCGCCGGGTTATTCTCGAGTTTTTCGCAAAGTTTGAGTAAACGGATCACGGTCGCGATATTGGTTTCTGCTTCACGCACCGGATCCAATCCGCTGGCGTCCGGGAAGGTATCGAAGTAATACGCGCCTTTATAGCCGTCGCGTTTCATCTGCAACAGGAATTCCAGCGTGGCACGCGGGTTGACGGAGCCGACCATCAGGCCGTCGTCGCGTTTGCCCCAGCCGTCATTGAGATCGAGCCCCAGCAAACGCGAACGACGGGCTACCATCGCCGCCGCAAACGCCGGTACTTCGTTGGCAAACAACACATGCGCGAAATCCAGTGTGATACCTAAGTTCTTGCAACCGGCTTCTTCAACCGCCAGCAGACAGGTAGTGGCATTTGGGAAAATGCTGTAAGCGCGTGGTTCGTTGGGTTTGTATTCAATGCTGACGTCGATATCCGGGGCGTATTCCGCCACTTCACGCACAGCGCTGACTGCGTCTTCCCAGATTTTTTTGTAGTCAGCCTGGAAACAGTAATCAAAGCCATCCTGTCCCATCCACAACGTCATAATGCTGGCACCAAACTCACGACCGGCGTCGATCCCGCGTTTGGTCAATTCAATCGCCTGACGACGAATTTTTGGATCCGGGTGAGTAAATGCGCCGATTTTAAATTCCGGAGCATCCCAGCGCATTTGCATCCCGTTCACCGCCAGCCCGACTTCTTCGATTTTCTGGCGCATCAAAGTGATATCGCCGGTCATGTGCTGCGGATAATTCAGGTCCAGATGCGTCAATCCTTTAACCGTAGCTGCACGTTCGATCATTTGCAGCACTGAAGGTTTGCCTTTCTGTTCAGGCCAGTAAAGATGTGCCCCCGACGCAAACGAGTTCAGACGTGTGGCAAATTTAAGTTCTGACATGGGATGTCCTTTGTAAACTGATTCGTGATGTACTTTCCTTCTTCACTTTATTTTGTGAAGTAGTGCATTACTATCACCCACGGATAAAAGCCGCAAGATCCCCTGGTGGAATTGTGATCAGATTTGGGAGGCGTTTCACGAAATTTAGAGAAAGCGCGGCGGACGTTACAATGAGCAGCGGGTTGGTTTAGGAAGGCCTTTAATTTCGCGCTGAAATAAACAGGGACGTCCTTTCGCCCCGACAAGCCTCTGTTTTTTGTGACGGGTCTCAAGTTTTTCCCTTCCCTGCCGATAACTAAAACTTAAGATTCCTTCCAGGGAAACGCTCATGCTTAAAACCATCCGTTCGCGCATTATCACGGCCTGTATCGTCATCGTGGCCTGTTCGCTGATTATCAATACCTTCCTGAGTTATACCGTTGCCAACAAGTACAACAGTCAGGCGACAGACAGCACACTTAACGCGCTGACGGCCAGCCACACGCGAGGGATCAGCGATTGGGTAAGCTCGAAAACAGGGATGATCGTTTCACTGCAACAGATCGCGATGTCAGAAGATCCGATCCCGGTTCTCAAGCAGATCGCCAGTGCAGGTGGATTTACCAACGTGTATGTCGGTTATGCAAACCGCACCGCGAAGTTCTCCGATCCGACCGGTGTGCCTGCGGATTACGATCCGACCGGCCGCCCGTGGTACAAGCAGGCTGAAGCCGCCGGACATCCGGTGGCCACACCGCCTTATATTGATGCCGGTAGCGGGAAACTGGTGGTCACTTTCGCCGTACCGGTGATGGAAGCAGGCACGCTGAAAGCGGTTGTGGCGGGCGATGTCTCGATGGACAGCGTCGTGAGCAACGTTAATACCATTCATCCGACGCCAGGCAGTTTCGGCATGCTGGTGGATAAATCCGGTGTGATCATCGCGCATCCGGATACCAGCCTGGCACTGAAGCCGATTACCGCACTGGCGGAAGGGGTGAATTTGCAGGATGTGTTTGCCGCCAATGCACCGGTGGATATCCGTCTGAACGGTGCGGTCAAGCGCGTCCGTGCGATGCCGGTAGCAGGCACGGAATGGTTCACGCTGGTGGCGCAGGATAAGAAAGAGTCCACTGCGGGTATGCGATCCCTGCTGACCTCGTCGGTGATTACGCTGATTGTGATCGTGCTGATTTCAGCCGTCGTCATCGGGCTGATTATCAGCAAATCGTTCCACCGCCTGTCGGTGGTGCGCGATACGCTCAATGCGATCAGTTCCGGTGAGGATGATCTGACGCAGCGCCTGCCGGCTGACGGACATGATGAAGTGACGCAAATCGCGCACGCCTTCAACACCTTCGTTGATAAGCTCAGCAAAGTGATGTCTGAAATCCGCACCACCAGTGAATCCGTTAAAATCGCGGCCGATGAAATCGCCGCAGGGAATAACGATTTGTCCGGTCGTACAGACTCTGCCGCAGCCAGCCTGCAACAAACCGCCGCATCCCTTGAGCAGATCACGGCGACGGTTTCCCAGTCGGCCAGTTCGGCGAAACAAGCATCCGAAACCGCTAAATCCGCTTCTGCGGCGGCCATACGCGGTGACGAAGTGGTGACTAAAGTCATTAAAACGATGGAAAGCATCGAAACCGCGTCATCGAAAATCGGAGACATTACCAGTGTGATCGACGGTATTGCCTTCCAGACCAATATCCTGGCGCTGAACGCCGCAGTCGAAGCCGCGCGCGCAGGTGAACAGGGGCGCGGTTTTGCGGTCGTCGCCAGCGAAGTGCGCAGCCTCGCACAACGCAGTGCGCAGGCGGCGAAAGAGATCAAAGTGCTTATCGAATCAACGGTGAGCAGCGTGGCGTCCGGCTCAGCGCAGGTGCGCCTCGCCAGCGACAGCATGAGCGAAATCGTCAGCAACGTGTCGAACGTCAGCAGTGTCATGCTGGAAATCACCCATGCATCTGAAGAGCAGATGCTGAGTATTAACGAAATCAACCGTGCCATTACCCAGCTCGACGGCATGGTGCAGCAGAACGCAGCGATGGTTCAGGAATCCACGGGGGCGGCGTCGGCGTTGCAGGAACAAGCCACCGGTCTGGCGGTTGCCGTCGGGCATTTCCGGGTCTGATCGCGCCGCCTGAGTAAGATGTTCATCACAGCGCCCGGACTTTATCCTCCGGGCGTTTTTTGCTTTACTTCATCGCCTCCTCACGTATTTTCCGCCGACCTCAGATTTTGTAATGTCTGTTTTATGCTAGGATTTAGACAAGAATATATAAAAACAGCATGTCACCTTTGAGGAGCAATGAATGAAGTATCCCGTTAACTTTCGATGGGCTCAAAAACATGAGGATTATTGTTTACGCCATAAGATCCATCTTAAATTCCCGGAAATAGTGAAAGGAATATATAAAAAGAGAAATATATTCCTTTTTAAAAAAGGGGAGAGAATAAAATTTACCGAGGATGTTTGGGTTGAAGAGTACGCCTCAATGCCACGAAAAAGTTTCTGTTCAATGGGCGCGTATTCTTACGCGTGCAGTAAATTACCCAATAACCTCAAAACTGGCAGATTTTGCAGCCTGGCAGCAGGAGTGCGGGTTATGGGGCCGCAACATCCCATACACCGGTTTACGACCAGTCCGCTGACGTATCATGATTTCTTCCCCAAAGTGGCGCAGGAACAATTCGGAGAAACGCTGAATATTGCCGGGTTCGACTATATGCCGGAGGCGACGGTATTAGGTCATGATGTTTGGGTGGGCGAACACGCCGTATTAAAAGGCGGCATCACTATCGGCAATGGCGCAATTATTGCCGCCAATGCCGTCGTCACGTCTGATGTTCCTCCGTACGCGATTGTCGCGGGTATTCCGGCCAGAGTGATTAAATACCGGTTTGAGAAAAGTATTATTAATCGTTTACAATCTATTCAATGGTGGAATTATAAAATTACTGATTTACCCGACTTCGCAGCGGCTGATGATATTGTAAAATTCGCCGATGAGATGGAAGATAAAATACGCCGGAAGGTCATCAGCGAACATCACTATAAAGTGGTGAATATTGCGCAAGAGCTGGCAGAAATATAAAAAACCAGACCGGACAATGCGTAACGCCTCTGTTGTCCGGTCCGGAATGCCATGAAAAATGCGATCAGGCTTTCAGCTCGCGCTCCACCAGCGTGGTCAGCACACCGATGCCGAGCGGAATAATGTCGTCATTAAAGTCGTAGCGCGGGCTATGCAGTGAGTCAGAAGGTGTGGCGCCATCGGCACCCAGCCAGAAATAGGCTCCCGGACACGCTTGCAGCAGATAAGCAAAATCTTCTGCAGCCATCGACGGCGCATTATTGAAATGCACTTTCTGAATACCCGGCGTGTTTTTCGCCGCGTCGCGCACAATCTCTGCCTGCGCTGCATGGTTCTGCGTGACCGGATAACCCAATTCCCAGCGCACTTCCCCTTTCACACCGTACGGTAACGGCACCGCATGGACGTATTCTTCAATCAGCCGCCAGCAGGTCTGACGGGTTTTGTTGCTCAGGCAACGCAGCGTGCCCGACATATGCAGCGTTTCAGGAATGACGTTAATGGCTTCGCCCGCATGAAGTTGCGTCAGGCTGATCACCGTTTGTTCCAGCGGCGACAGGCGGCGCGAAATCAGGCTTTGCAATGACAAAATCAGCTGCGCGCCAGCCACCACGGGATCCGCACCCCGTTCCGGCATCGCCGCGTGACAACCTTTGCCGGTCAGGGTGATATAGAAATTATCCTGCGACGCCATCATCGGCCCCTCGCTGACCGCTACTTCGCCAACCGGCAGTCCCGGCCAGTTATGCAGCGCGTAAACCGCCTGCATCGGAAAACGGTCAAACAGCCCTTCTTTCACCATCATTTCGCCACCGCCTAAGTTTTCTTCAGCAGGCTGAAAGATGAAATGGACAGTGCCGCGAAAATGACGGTTCTCACTCAGATGTTTTGCCGCGCCCAGCAAAATGGATGTATGGCCATCGTGCCCGCAGGCATGCATCAGGCCCGGGTTTTGTGACTGGTGCTCGAATTCATTCAGTTCTTGAATGGGTAATGCGTCGATATCTGCACGCAGTCCGATTGAAGGGCCTTCGCCGTTTCGCAGTGTGGCAATAACGCCGGTTTCGGCAATGCCCGTATACACTTCAAGACCAAAAGACAGTAGCAGTTCACTGATTATTTTTGCGGTGCCATGCTCATTCAGACCCAGTTCAGGTCGCCTGTGAAAGTCGCGACGCCACTGCTTCGCCTGCTCGATAATCTGTCCGGAAATGACCGCCATAAACCCTCTGTGCTGTTCTGAATTCA
Organism: Rahnella sp. P4_A8; assembly: GCF_056402435.1. Classification (NCBI taxonomy): domain Bacteria; kingdom Pseudomonadati; phylum Pseudomonadota; class Gammaproteobacteria; order Enterobacterales; family Yersiniaceae; genus Rahnella; species Rahnella sp. P4_A8. The sequence goes on from NZ_JBFUHK010000003.1 coordinate 109,280, forward strand.
ACACGGTGAAATGCTCTCACCGGCACGTTACTGCTCCAAAGTATCACATCCCGCAGTGAACCGATAAACGGGAAATCGGCTTCCTTTGCCCTTTATCGTGAGTGAGATTTCGGCGGTGAGCACACTTTCGGAATTTACCCAATATTGGCTGAACCCTTCACTATTGCCTGAATGAAAAACCCGCGCCGGATCGGTGTTTTTCCCGCCATTACATCCTTTGGAAAACACTAAGTCCGATTTTCCCCGCTTACGCATCAAAATTTAACTTAGGCCGGACTATTCTATATCGCAATTAAAAAACCTTCTTTCTACATAAATATTACATTGATAGTAATTCAACAATAAAATTAACCTTTGTTATTTATCTTCGCACGGGAATAATAACCAGGAAATAAATTTCTCTGGAAAGAATATTAAATCATCTGCATAGTTATTATTGCTACTCAGAGTGTTTCCAGAGGATTTACATGCGCGTAAACATGCCTATATCACAGCGGGAATATAAGTTAGATCCCGGCACCACGTTAATGTCCACAACTGATGTCAACAGCCATATTATTTATGCCAACTCAGCGTTTATAAACGTCAGCGGATTCTCTGAGGATGAGCTGACCTTCAGGCCACACAATCTGGTACGCCATCCTGATATGCCGGTCGAAGCCTTTGCCGACATGTGGTTTACCTTGCAGCAAGGCGACAGCTGGACAGGGCTGGTGAAGAACCGGCGTAAAAATGGCGATCACTATTGGGTACGCGCGAACGTCACGCCGGTCTATCACCTGGATAAACTCACCGGCTATATCTCCGTACGAAATACCCCCGCTGAACAGGAAGTGAAAGCCGCTGAAGAATTATACAAACAGGTAAAAGAGAAAAGCGCAGGTCGTCGTAAATTTTATAAAGGCCTGGTGATACACACGGGGTTATTTTCATTTTTATCCCTGTTGCAAAAACTTCCCGTTAGCTGGCGATTACGTTTGCCGCTATTTATTTCTGCCTTTTTCCCGCTCTTATTTTCTCTGGCAGGAATAAACCTGACCGAAAGCGCGATCGTTACCGTTATTCTTTTGCTGGCTGCCGATCTTTTCCTGCAATCGCAAATCCGCAATCCGATAAAAACCATTCTGGCGCAGGCGCAACAGGTGGTTTCCGGTAAAAAAGCCGCTTACGTTCATTTTAACCGTGTTGATGAAATTGGTTTGCTGATGCGTTCTGTTAACCAGTTTGGCCTGAATCTGCATTCTCTGGTCGAAGATGTGGGCACGCAGGTTGGCGGGATCGCCCATATCAGTGAGCTCATGGCAAAAAACAGCACTGCCCTGAGCGCCCGTACGGAAGAAACGGCAACTCACCTTCAGCAGACCGCCGCCGCGATTGAAGAAATTACCGGCGCCGTGGAGCAAAGTTCAGACACGGTAGTGCAGGCCAGCAAACTGGCTGACAGCGCGACGGCCGTGGCGCAGAAAGGCGGAGAAATCATGCAGGAAACCATCGGTATGATGCAGTCGATTTCCCACGCCAGCAGCAAAGTTGTGGACATCATTTCGGTTATCGACAGCATTGCCTTCCAGACCAATATTCTGGCGCTGAATGCGGCCGTGGAAGCGGCAAGAGCCGGTACTGAAGGCCGCGGATTTGCCGTGGTTGCCGCCGAGGTTCGCGTGCTGGCACAGCGTTCCGCCACCGCCGCTAAAGAGATCAAAACCCTGATCGAAACGAATATGCACAGCGTCGAAACCGGCGGGCATATGGTTGAAAATGCCGGGAAGCAGATCAGTGAAATTATTGCTGAAGTCGTGCAGATGTCCGGACTGATTAAAGAGATCAGCCATGCCACTCATGAACAAACGTCGGCGCTGACGCTGATCAACACCTCGCTGGCGCAGATTGAAACCATGACACAAAACAACGCCGGGATGGTTGCCCAGTCGTCGGAATCCTCAGAGAGGCTCAATTATCAGGCTACCCGCCTGAGAAACGCGATTGATGTGTACGGCGGGCAGATGACGAAAAGGGAAACCCGCACAACGGCTCATGGATAAAGTGTGATTAAAAAAGGCTTTCCTCTGACGGGGAAAGCCTGATTTTCAGCCTGCGTGAAGCGGATTTAGTTATGATCCCGACGGTATAACTCCCATTCGTCGATACCGCGTCCATCAGGGAATACGCAGTCTGCACGAACGCCGTGTGGTGTTTGCACACTCACCGATCTCCCGCCTCTTTCATGGCAATATACCGCAGCCGGATTTGCCATCCCGCTCTGGTGTCTTTCTGGTTTATGGTGATAACCCGCGCAACCTGCCAGCGCTGAGACCATGATAATGAGGAAGAACTTTTTCATTCTGCACCTTCGTGATGAGAGTAAAAACGRCGGGGAATTCTATTCCCCGTCGCTTTCCGTGACCTACTCCCATATTCTTAAAAAGCTTCTTCTTTTTACTTCGTTTATCAGGCGTTAAACTTTCAGGAAAGGGCCACGGCATCAGCTCCGCCGGGACGTTTTGCCAGAACAGCTTAAAAAAAGCTTTTCTACTCACACAACCGGCAAAAATTTATGGCTACTATTATTCAGGTCGTGAATGGCTTCATCAATCAGGAAGGGGAATATGGAAAAGTACCAAAACCGGGGGGGCAATTCGGGTATCGTCGCTTTCACGACTACGGAAGATTCAATTACCGTGAAGTTCAAAGATGGCTGGCATTACATCTATAATTCCATCCGGCCAGGGGTGACAGACGTTGACCATATGATCGCCATGGCGAAAGCTGGCAGCGGATTGCATGGTTATATCAACCGAAAGATCCGCAATAATCACTTCCATAAATACCGCTAATCGCAGACACGAAAAAGGCGGCAACCGCCGCCTCTTCTGCTTACTGCTTGTTACTGCTCAGCTTATTTGTACATTTCTGCTGTACCGTAAAGCTGGTTATTACCGGATGCACCGATAATACGGTATGAACTTGCACCCGCCTGGGTGGCTTTTGCATTCAATTCTGATTGCAGGCCTGACAGTGAACCGGTGGTTGATGCACCGACTACACCAATGGATTGCTGACCTGCCGGCGCTGACTGCACTTCAGTCGCTGCCAGGGTTGAGAAAGAAGCTGTTGCCAGTGTCAGAGCGGCGATAGTCATTGCGATATTTTTCATGAGGTTAATTCCTGTTCTTCGAATTTTGATTGGGAAACCTTTTGCAGGTGCCCCGGTTTAAGGTCAACGTCACTTATTAATTAACGTTCGATAAGTAAATACTAAGCGTCGCCGGGAGGTTGTGCAAGCAATTTATTTAACGATCATTAACTAATTGTGCGATCGCTTCGGGCGACGTCTGCCGCTGTTCATCGGTATGGGGTTATTTGCCATAGGCGAGGATCGTTATTTCCGCCAGATGACCCCGAATACAGGGCCGTTCGATCCCTAAAGAGACAGGTAAAAGGATTAATTATTGGGAAATTAATCCGTTAAGTTAATCGCCTCCGTTAATTAGTCCACCCATGTGTCAGCAATATCCGCTCCCGGCAAAAAAGCTGCCGAGGCTACGAGCAGGGGCGGTTATGAGTGAATAACGCTCACGAGGCCAAAGGATCGCCAGTAAAAAAAGGAAGTTCTTACCGGATTAAAAAATAAACTTGAAATTGTTTTCAGGATCCTCTCAGACTGGATATATTCTTTTAAATATCACCTTTTCTATGTGGAGCACGAAATGCTGAATTACTTTTTTTTTCAAAAGGGTAAGCAAATTGTTGTACTGGAAAGCTCGGACGTGGGCAAAGCTTCTCAGCTGATTGAACATGGCTACGAAAAACAGTTTGAAGAGATCAGTGCCACAAATGAAAAAAATGCGCTTGCACGCTTTGCTGACATTCGCCGAAATAACCAGATAGATCACGATGACTTCATGGCAGGCGCCGGGTCTATGCCCCTTATAGATGGATTAACGGCCATTGCTACCTATCTTGTTAGCAAAAAGTAGCTCAGCTACGGACGGCTGAGAGTGAACCGTCGAAAAAACACACCCGCAATATGGCGGGTGATTATGTCCGCTGCTGGCACAAAGCCGAGCATCAGATCCCCTCAAATTAATGAATAAATCTAATAAACCCTAGCTAATTACCCCCTATAATTGAATAAATCACTTTGCGTTATCCTTTTTCTACACAACAGCTGAAGGATTACGTCATGCAAACTGTAAATCTGAACAACGGTATTGAAATGCCCCTGCTGGGCTTTGGTGTGTTTCAGATGACTGATGCCGCTGAATGCGAAAGAGCCGTTATTGATGCCATTGATACGGGATACCGCCTGATCGATACCGCTGCTTCTTACCAGAATGAAACCCAGGTCGGGAACGCTCTGAAACAGACCGGTATCGCACGTCGCGAACTCTTTGTAACGACCAAACTGTGGCTGCAGGATACCCATTACGAAGGTGCTAAAGCACAGTTCGAACGCTCCCTGAATCGGCTGCAACTTGATTACGTTGACCTGTACCTGATTCACCAGCCTTACGGTGATGTCCATGGGGCATGGCGAGCCATGGAAGAATTGCATGAGGCAGGCAAAATTCGCGCCATTGGCGTCAGCAACTTCCATCCAGACCGACTGGCCGACCTTATCGCCTTCAACAAGGTTGCCCCTGCGGTAAACCAGATTGAAGTTAACCCCTTCAACCAGCAGCTGCATGCCGTTCCATGGAATCAAAGCCGTGGCATTCAGCCAGAAGCCTGGGCACCGTTTGCTGAGGGTAAAAATGGCCTGTTCCAGCATCCCGTGTTAACTGCAATTGGTCAGAAGTACGGCAAAAGCGTGGGCCAGGTTGTCCTGCGGTGGATCTTCCAGCGAGGCATCGTTTCTCTGGCCAAATCGGTGCGAAAAGAACGTATGGAAGAGAACATCAGCATCCTCGATTTTGAACTTAGTCCTGAGGATATGTTGCAGATTGCCGCCCTTGATACCGCAACCAGCGCCTTCTTCTCTCACCGCGACCCGGCGAGGGTGGAATGGCTGACTGGTCGCAAACTTGACGTTTAAACCGCGATAAAAGAGGTATTCATTCAATGCAAAAACGTTATCTGGGTAAATCCGGACTCGAAGTCTCCGCTCTTGGACTCGGTTGCATGGGGCTCAGTCACGGCTACGGCCCGGCGACAGATACCCGTCAGGCTATCGAACTCATTCGTGCTGCGGTTGAACGTGGCGTCACGTTCTTCGATACCGCCGAAGTGTATGGCCCATTTCTGAATGAAGAGGTTGTCGGCGAAGCCTTAAAACCTTTTCGCGATCGCGTCGTTATCGCCACCAAATTTGGTTTTACTTTTGGCGACGACAACAAGCAGCAGATAACCCAGGCGCTTGAAACGATTAAAATCGTCGGCGAACGTTACTCTCCTGAGCATCAGGCTCGCACAGGCCGTTAATACCCGGGCGGGTCCGCAGCGAATTGCGGACCCGTTATTCCGAGTAGCGAAGTGCATCGATCATCAGCGCAAAAGCGGGCGGATGCTGCTTACGGCTGGGGTAGTAAAGATAATATCCGGGGAAAGACGGACACCAGTCCTGCAGAATCTGGATCAGCTCTCCTGACTTTATATAATCCAGCACCCTATCCTCAGGTATACAGGCGATGCCAAAGCCAGATAAAGCCGCATCAATCCTTTCCGCCTGCAGATTAAACGTTACCTGCCCCTCAACCCTGACCCGTAACGGTTTCCCTTCCCTCTCAAACTCCCAGTGGTAAAGTCCACCGGCAGTGGGCAGACGCATATTGATGCACCGATGATTTTGTAGCTCGTGAGGCGTTTCAGGCGCGGGGTTAGCAGCAAAATATGACGGTGCGCCAACGACTGCCATTCGCATATCCGGCCCAATTTTCACCGCGATCATGTCCTTATCCACGCTTTCGCCCAGACGGATCCCGGCGTCAAAACGCCCCTCAACAATATTGACAAAGCCGTTATCTACCACCAGCTCGAGATTAATTTCCGGGTATTCCCTGAGGAAGGGTTTTAGCTTCGGCCACACCAGATTTCGCGCGGCATGCTCCCCGGCAGATAAACGGATATTACCGGAGGCGGTGCCGTTCAGTTGAACAAGCGATTCCAGCTCCTGCTCGAGATCAGCAATACGGGGCTCAAGGCAGGCAATAATTCTCTCACCCGCTTCTGTGGGGGCAACACTTCGGGTAGTTCGCGTCAGAAGACGGATGTTCAGCCTTTCTTCCAGCGCTTTCATCGCGTGGCTGAGTGCTGACTGAGAAACACCGAGTTTGCCCGCGGCTTTGGTAAAACTTCGCTCTCTTGCTACCATCAGAAAGATTTGGAGTTCGTTGAAGTTTTCTTTAAGCATTAGCGGTTTCCTTATTGAAGCATTCCCCCCATAGTTCACTCATGAAGGGTATTCATAAACACAATCATTTTAGCCCCGTTACTGACAATAATGATAATTGATGTTGTATCGGCATCGGAAATAAGTCTGAATTATCAGCAGGTTTATCAGGAAAGGACTCGTTAACGGCCAGGTGGCATCCCACAATAACTACAAAACTGACGATGGAAATGAAATGGCGAGATGTGAGCCACTTCACTGAGTTTATCCAGTAATAATGTGTCGCGATCTCAAAAACGCCATGAATTCTATGCCGCTGACAAATAAACGGAGACAACACGTTGAGAACCGTCGAAATACTGCAATACACATTACACAAAGGCACCGGGGCCACGTTTCACGCCATCATGCAGGAAATCAGTGTTCCCCTGCACCAATGCCACGGGATCGACGTTGTTTCGTTCGGCAACTCGCTGCATGACCCGGATTGCTACTATCTGATCCGTGCCTTTGACAGCCCTGAAAGCATGGCTACGGCTCTTGATGCCTTTTATGCAAGCGCTGACTGGCGCAACGGTCCACGCGAAAACATCATTCGTAGTATCGAAACCAGCATTAAAACAGTGATGAAACTGACGCCGGAAAGCGTGGAAGGGCTACGAGGGTAAGTGCAGGTTATCGGAATATAACGTAGTAGTGATAAATCACAGGCGACAGAGATATGATCTGCCGCCTGAATATTCATTATTTTTTAGACGGCATATGATCCGCCTCAAACTTTCCTTTTTTCGAACGCCGCTTAAAGTCACTGTATAACTCAACATCCAAAAACCTCACCAGCGGTTTACTCAGATAAATATAAATCGGCGGCATGCCGTGCGGCAGATTAACCAGGATGTAATCATCGAATGATTGTTCATCCGGGATCGGCAGTGAGGTTGAGGTGCTGCCTATTTCTTCCGCGCCGGGTAACGGTAATACTGTGCTAAGAGTAGGGCTTTATACCGTTAGCTTTTTGTGGCTACTGTATTATTTTACCTTGTTTAAAAGCCTCCTTAGCTTCATTCAAACTCATTTTGTTCGCTCCACCACGCCTGTCAGGATTTTTAGACTGAAAAGGGTCATCTTCCCAATTACAGGTGGGACAGATGTCATGCTCACCCAAAGCTTCGAATACCTTTTCACCACAGCATGGGCAAGGATAGTCATCAGTCATTGTCTTCACCTGCAGACATCTGAATAACGTAATTATCAGTATCAAATATTGTTTCAAATAGTATACCGAGGGATGCAGCTTGCACCTTATTCACGTTAAACACCGCAACACCATTGATGAAATCCATTTTATCCTCTTCATCCCAACCCATTATTTTTGAAATAGGGTCCAGTTTTTTTTTCGGGATGTTTACCTCTAAAATCAAGTCTTCTGTTTGCTTATCAAACAAATCAATCGTGTAAATAATCATTATTTTTCTACCTTTCTTGCTGGATCTGCAGGTTTCGTTTGTTTGCCGGTTACGGGATCAAATTCACCTAAATGATTACGCCCGCTTTTATCATAAACTTCGACAGTTCCATGTTGAGAATCCCATTCGTAGATCGTCTTTTTTGAGTCTTTCCAACGATACCGGAACTTTCCTCCGCCCTTGATTAGGGTCTTACTTACTGCTTTCTTAGCATCAGGAAATGCTGGCAATGGAGGATTTCCTTTTGGTGCCACATGGTATTTGTGGTCATTACTCAGATAAATATAAATCGGCGGCATGCCGTGCGGCAGATTGACCAGGATGTAATCATCAAATGATTGTTCATCCGGGATCGGTAGCGAGGTTGAGGTGCTGCCCATTTCTTCCGCGCCGGGTAACGGTAATACGGTGATGGTCGAAGGTAAATACGGCTCATCACGATTACCGGTATTGCCTGGCGCTTTAAACTCAAGCTCGTCGGGCGTCCAGATGATGGCGGGCTTTTCCGCGCCATCCGCCCAGAACTCATAGTTACCCGTGAATATGTTCCGCCGCATGGCGCGTACACGAACCTGATCCAGACCGCTGTCAGCGCCGGTGTGATAAGCCACGGGAATTAACCGACCATATTTATCCTTCACCCACTTAAAACGGATCCGCGTCGGGGCGGACTTTCCGGCCAGCGCCGCAAGCTGGCTGTCGCTTAAAATATCCTCTTCACCGGCGTTCAGCTTGTTCGAGTAAAACGTCCCGATAACACCGACGGTGACCGGATTCACGAACAGGCTGCCGAGGCGGATCGACGTCACCCCGCGCAGAGCACTCATGCCCGACGCAATGAGCTTAGCGCCACCGCCCGTTGCTACGGGTATTGCCAGCGGCATACCAGACTGAGCGGGTGCATCAGCCTTCGCGCCAAATATCTTTTTGTACCAGGGCTTTTTATCACCGGCTGGCTTCTTGCGCTTCGTCGCCTGCGCGTGCTGCTCAACTTCGGGCTTTATGCCTGCGACCGGCGTCGGCACCCCGTAAGACAATCGCCCGAAGTTATGATGCTGCTCCTCGCAGGTTCGTGCTTCGGTATTCCCTGCGCCACATTCAGCCGATTTTGCAAACACCGGCATCGAACGTCTGGCCTGTTCTGCCGCTTCTTTCTCAGCCTGAACCAGCAATACCGCGGCACGCTCTGCTTCCCACTTTTCACGCGCCAGTTCGGCAGGTGATTTACCTCTCCCCATCCACTGTCCGGCTGGCGCGATAACCCGGTTCGTCCCCGGCGGGCAACCACATAAAACATCCGAACCGTCCACGGCAGAAGCGAGGCCGTCATAGGTGGAATGCGGTTCTCCGCTGGTGATTTTTCCGCGACGACCGCATTTCGGGCAGTCGGTCGTAGCATCACCGATGCGGATCACGCCAAGCCCGTGTTCCGTCGCATTGGGCAGAGAGGTCAGGCACACCGCGCCTGTCGTGGTTTTGTCGCCGTGCAGCGCCTGCCCGCGACCATAACAATTTGAGCGATACCCCATCCGTTACGCGCCGGTAACGGCAAGAAAATCTACTGCCATCGGGACATCTTTTCGGGCAACCAGGTAGCAACTGCCCTGCGGCGTACTGATAATTTTATCGCCGTTATCCAGCATGCTGCCGACTAAGGCAAATCCACGATTCCCCTCACAAAACTGCTGGCCTGCGCTGGTGGTAATCTTTGCCGTGCTGCCATCGGCATAAGTGACTTCATCCTGCTCAAGGGCAAACGCCGCTTCAGTGCCATTCTCAAGGGTGACTTTACCCGTACTGCTGGCTTTGGTGACTTTGCCACCGCGGGCAGTCAGGCTGCCTGGAACTGCCAGCCGGTAAATCGCAATAACAGGATGCTGACGGGCAAACGCTGCCTGTTCCTCAACAACTGCCCTCGCGCTTTCATCCATTTCAGCCAGTTGTTCAGCCGTGAAAGGTGGGGTATTGATGACATCCAGTAATTCCTGATTCAGTTCATTAGTGAATTGCATTTCCATATTTATTTTCCGTCCATTGAGGTGAGTTTCGCCGGTATGATAATCAGCTAAAATAAACACCCACAACGAACAATAAATATAAAACCATAAACCTTGAGCTAAATCATAAGATATAAGTCATTTAAGTTATTCGAGTTATTCGAGTTATTCGAGTTATTCGAGTTATTCGAGTTATTCGAGTTATTCGAGTTATTCGAGTTATTCGAGTTATTTATACAAACAGATAATACGAATACTCATATTAATTATTATTTAAAAATGATTCATATAAAATATTTATAGCACAAACAGTCACATAAATTATTTCAAACAAGATAAATTCAAAGTCAAAATTCAGCCATCGCAGAAAATAACACATAATAATTAATGGATATAGAATGAAAATTGTCGTCATTTTTTATCATTTGCCCTCTTTTCTGGTACTCCTGATGCAAAAAAACTGTACCGAACGTGATGCAGAAGCAGCAGATATTGCAGTGGACAATCTCGATTCATGGGATGCCCTACATAAAAACCACATCGCTTACGCACAATGTGACGATGGCAGTATCGCAAAAGGAAATTCAGTAGCGATGGCGCGGAGACTTACCGATAAATGGCAGGAAATCGCTAAGCTGCAATCTCTGAGAAATCGCGATTCAGGATTTGAAAATATATTATGAGGCATATTGATGCGACGCTGGATGCGGATGACGCAGATACCCGTCAGCTTCTAAACAACGTTTTCCCGACAGAAGTCCGCCACTGTTTAATTTCGGTAACTACACTCTCTGGCGTGACTGGGTTATCTCCTTCAGGATAAAAAATTAAATCAGTCCCTGAAGGATGCCCGGTAACCCGACTGAAATTTTCCAGTAAACTGTCCTGATATGACTCGCTGCCATGCACGTCGAAAATATCTTTCACCAGCGCAACAAATTCGGCTTCCGAGTACTCTTCAAACTTATCTTTGAGCTGCATGTTTTTCCTTTATTTGTATTCAGGTGGCTCCTGAGAGTCATTCGTTATCCAAAACAGCCCGAACCCGCGCTTTAAGTTCATCAGCATCAAACTCATACTTATCACGATCATTGTCAGGATTGAATTGATCTGCGAGACAGAAAATGGTCGAGCATTTTTCACTGTCCTGATAGTTATCTTTCAGCGAATCGCCATTTTCACCCTCAGCTTTCCATAGCATCTGATAAGGGTCAGCAAAATCTTCGGCTGAGATTTCGCCATTAATAAATGATCTGGCGAAGGTTAAAAGTTTCTGGCTCATTTTGGGCTCCCTAAGATTGAAAACACTAAACTGACTGCTTTCTACTTTCATGGAATGCAATAGTCAGCGCATCTTCTTCGGCATAAAAATATGCCACCGGCACATCCAACCCAGCAAGAATGCCTGACACGTATTGAGAAAGCGCTGCACACAAGCGTGCTTCCCTGAGTCTTTTAAATGGATAAGCTGAAACGCCAAATGGTGCCGATAATAGGAGTCGAACCTACGACCTTCGCATTACGAATGCGCTGCTCTACCAACTGAGCTATATCGGCTTTTTTGAAAGGTGCCGGGGCTAGGGGTAACAAATTATGCAAACCGCTGACGTCCGTCAAGCGCCGATCGGGATGTTTGGTGAGTTCTTAATCACCCTGCGCACAATATGGATATAACGCCGGTTCTGATGCAGCAAAAACGTTTGGGCGAACGGGGAGCAGGCGCAGAAACGGAACTAAAGGGAGAAGTTAAAAGATTGAAAATCAGGGAGTGCGAGAAGATAAATGGTGCCGACTACCGGAATCGAACTGGTGACCTACTGATTACAAGTCAGTTGCTCTACCWACTGAGCTAAGTCGGCATTTTGAAGTGTTACCGGGGAACTACGGGGCATAAATTATTCAAATCTCCGACATCCGTCAAGCCCCCGGCGGTGCGTATGCTGCTTTTCTCATCAGCACACGCACTTTGATGAACTGACTGCTTAAGCTTTCGCCAGCGGTTCGCGGAAGAAACTGATCAGGGCGTTGTAAACCTGATAGCGGTTTTTCTCCAGCACCATCATGTGCGTGGCTTCACCGATTTCCAGCCAGCGTTTATCCGGTGAGCCGGTGGCGCACAGGAACCATGCCTGTGCCAGTTCGACGGGCACATCAATATCCCATTCGCCGTGGATTAACATCAGCGGCACGCCGATATCGGCCGGATCGTAAAACGGTTTTCCCGCCGCCCAGTAATCACGGATATCCTGAATCGGACCGTTGCTGGCGCGGATTGATTGCTGTGCCCGAAGTGCGTCATCCGGCTCGTCGCTGACGGTTTTTTCCAGCCATGCCTCAAATCCTCCTTCCGGGATCAGCCCTCCCCGCTTGCACTGTGGCGCTCCGCTAATCCAGCGTTCACGCGCCGCACCGGCATTGACGATGCGCCACGCGTTCAGTTCGCCACCGGGGTCGAGCGGCAGCGGTTTGTCGCTCACCCATTGCGGGGCAATCAGCCCTAAGCGCCTGACTTTATGGCCGTTCTGCGTGGTGTACGTACCGGTGACGCTGCCGCCCCACGACATCCCGATCACGTTAACCTGTGAAAGCCCGTTCGTTCTGAGCACAAAATTGACGGCGCTGCTGAAATCGCGCACGGCGACATCTGTTCTCACCGCAGGTGCGTTGAGGGTGGCGGCCTGAAGCATTTCCACCGGACGGGTCGAGCCGCCATAACCGCGTACATCGACGGCGTACACATCAAAACCGGCGCGGGCGAGTGCATCGGCAAAAGAGGCGCCTTCCAGCGGCGTGTCAAACAGGCTGCCGGAGGAATAAGTCGCGCCGTGCATCATGACGATGGTGCTGGCTTCGCTGAATTTTTGCTCCCCTTTGCGGTGCTTGTGCAAAAGATGCAACCGGATGCCGTCGGTATCAGACGGGATCAAAAAGCTTTCGCTGAAAATATCGGAATTGCTCATCGGGTTTTCCTTCTCAGAGTGGCTGCCAGCTCAGGCCACGGGCATCCTACGGATTTTGCCCGCAGAGGAACCGGCGAAATGGGTGGTGAAAACGGTGGCCTGATGGCTCAGGGCAAACTCAATTGCCTTATGGCGTGAGGCTGTCGCCTGTGCCGGTTCTTCGCAGAACACCGAATCCCAGTCAGGACGCGCGAGCTGAAGCGGATGGTGCATCACATCGCCCCAGAAAAAGGCCGTTTCACCTTCAGAGGTAAAGGCGAAAGAGAAATGATCATGGCTGTGGCCTGGCGTGCGGATGATAGCGAACCCCGGAATGGCCGTGGCGTCATCAGCATGTATCCGCTGATCGAGACCGGCCGCCACGACCGGCTCAACGCTGTCGGCAAAGATGCCGTCGCTCGGATCCCGGACGTTGTTCGGATCGGCGTAAAACTGGTATTCGGCTTCAGAAAACAGATAACGCGCGTTCGGGAAAGTCGGCACCCAGCGGCCATTCTCCAGCCGCGTATTCCAGCCGACATGATCAACGTGCAGATGTGACAGCAGTACCACATCAACATCTTCCGGTTCGACGCCCGTCGCCCGCAGGTTATCCAGCCAGCCCGTCTTCAGCTGATTGAACAACAGGTTCAGTGGACGCAATTTATCGTTGCCGGATGCGGTATCAATCAGCACCGTCTGCGTGCCGGTCTGCACCAGCCAGCTGTGGGTGCTGAGCATCAGTTCTGAGGCATCTGCGCCAAAAAAATCTGCCGGTAATGTTTTCGCGGCATCCTGAATAGCATCAGCATTCCATTGCGGAAAAAGCGACGATCCGGGATCTTGCAATGTCATCTCGGGGATCTTAGTGATTCTGGCGCTGCCGATCGGGTAAGTTTCTGGCACACTCATTTTATGACCTTATCTGGTGACAACCTTCTGGTGTGGGGTCATCCTCCCTGTTTCAGCACGGGCGAACAAGGTGGCAATCCCGAATGAAAGATTGCTGATATTGCAACGATAAAAAATGAAAGGGCCGGAATGGATAAGCTGGAGAATATGCGCACGTTCGTGCAGGTGGTGGATTCGGGGTCATTCAGCCGTGCGGCAGAACTGATGGATTTACCGAAATCCACGGTAACGCGGCAGGTGCAGGCGCTGGAAAGCGAACTGGGCGTGAAGCTGCTGCACAGGACGTCGCGCCGTTTAAGCATGACGGAACAGGGCGAAGCCTATTATCACGGAGCAATACGGCTGCTTGATCAGATGGAGATTCTCGACAGCAATGTGCAGGCGGCAACGCAGGCTCCGCGCGGCAAAATCCGCGTCGAGATGCCGAATGCGATTGCTTATCGGCGGGTGATCCCCGCCCTGCCCGGCTTCCTGATGCATTATCCCGACGTTCAGGTTGAGGTGAGCGTCGGTAACCGCACCGCCGATCTGATTGCGCAAAACATCGATTGTGTGATCCGTATCGGTGAGCTGCACAACGATGCGCTGATCGCCCGGTCGCTTGGGGTTTTACCGATGATCACCTGTGCCGCACCGGCGTATCTGCAAAAACACGGCATGCCTGAACATCCGCAGGATCTTATCCTCGACCATACGCTGGTGCAGATCGCCTCGCCACAAACCGGACGGGTATTTGAACATCAGGTGTTTAAGGATCAGCAGTGTGTCACTGTTCGCGGGCGCTGGCAGTTCTCGGTTAACGATTCCACCGCAGCGCTGACCGGTGCCATTGCGGGGCTTGGCGTGCTGACGACGTATCGCTTTCTGGCACAGGAAGCGCTGGATAACGGCGCGCTGGTGCCGCTGTTTCCTGAATGGGCGGATGAACAGGTGCCGGTGCATATTGCCTGGCCGGAGAACCGGCATTTGCCGTCAAAGGTGCGGTATTTTATCGAATGGGTCAGGGCGTTGTTTCAGGAATGATGGTGTTCAGCAGGGATAAGCGATCGCACCGGTTTCATCATGCTGAATCCACCGGTGCCGGTCAGTTACGGACGGACTAAATCGTCGCCGTAACCAATCCATTTGTAGGTCGTCAGGGCTTCTAATCCCATCGGACCGCGGGCGTGCAGTTTTTGTGTGCTGACTGCCACTTCTGCGCCTAAACCGAATTGTCCGCCGTCGGTGAAACGGGTGCTGGCGTTGACGTAAACCGCAGAGGAATCCACTTCACGCACGAACCTGTCCGCGCTGCTGATGGAACGGGTAAGGATCGCATCGGAATGCTCGGTGCCGTAGGTGCGGATATGCGCCACGGCGGCGTCCAGATCGGCCACTACCGTCACGTTCAGATCCAGCGACAGCCATTCATCCGAATAATCTTCTTCGGTCACCGCCAGCACCTTCGCCGGGCCGTTTTGCAGATACGGCATCGCAGATTCGCTGGCGTGTAACGTAACGCCTGCGCGGTGCATTTTGTCGCTCAGTTCCGGCAGGAAGCGGGCGGCAATCGCCTGATGCACCAGCACGGTTTCCAGGCTGTTACAGGCGCTCGGGCGCTGTACTTTCGCGCTTTCCAGCACGGTCAGCGCTTTGTCGAAATCGACGCTTTCATCCACAAACGTATGGCAAACGCCGATACCGCCGGTGATCACCGGGATGGTGGATTGTTCGCGGCAAAGTTTATGCAGCGCCGCGCCACCGCGTGGGATCAGCATATCGACGTATTTATCCAGACGCAGCAGTTCCGCCACCAGTGCGCGATCCGGACTGTCGATGGCCTGAACGGCGGCTTTAGGCAGTCCGCATTCCTCCAGCGCCATCTGAATGACGTTAACCGTCGCCTGATTGGTGTGGTGCGTTTCTTTACCGCCGCGCAGGATAACGGCATTGCCGGTTTTCAGGCACAGGCTGGCGACATCGATAGTGACGTTCGGGCGCGCTTCATAAATCACGCCGATCACGCCGAGCGGTACACGGCGGCGTTCGAGACGCAAACCGCTGTCCTGCTGTGAACCATCAATCACCTGCCCGACCGGATCGCTCAGACGGCAGACATCACGCACGTCGCTGGCAATCGCCGAAAGACGCGCGGGGGTCAGCAGCAGGCGGTCCAGTAATGCCTCGCTCATGCCGCTTTCGCGGGCAGCAGCCATGTCGAGTTCGTTAGCAAGAATAATGCTCTGGCTGTTGGCCTCAAGCATGTCGGCCATCAGCATCAGCGCACGATTTTTCTGCGCGGTGCTGAGGGTGGAAAGCTGCCAGGACGCGGCTTTCGCGGCCTTGCCCATCTCGTTAAGCATCTGTGGCTCCTTAACTGACAATCATGTCGTCACGGTGAACGGCAACCGGGCCGTATTCGTAACCGAGAATTTCACTGATCTGCTGAGAGTGATGACCGGCAATCATGCGCATCGCATCGCTGTTATAGCGGCTGACACCGTGCGCGAGGTCGCGTCCGTTCAGGTTGCGGATGCGGATCACTTCGCCACGCGAGAAATCGCCTTTCACTTCGCGGATCCCTTTTGGCAGCAGCGAACTGCCGCGCTCCATCATGGCAGAAACCGCGCCGTCGTCGATGGTGATTTCACCGGCTGGCGGTGCACCAAAGATCCAGCGCTTACGGTTTTCCAGCGGCGTCTCCATCGCGTGAAAACGTGTGCCGACGGAAACGCCGTTAATCACATCGCCAATCACGCCCGGCAGGTTGCCCGCAGCAATAATGGTATCGACGCCCGCCCGGCACGCGACATCTGCCGCCTGCAGTTTGGTGGCCATGCCGCCGGTACCGAGACCAGAGACGCTGTCGCCCGCCACACCGCGCAGTTCATCATCAATGGTCATGACTTCGCGGATCAATTCAGCTTCAGGATTGGTCCGCGGATCTGCGGTAAACAGACCACGCTGATCGGTCAGCAACAGCAATTTATCGGCACCCGCCAGAATAGCGGCCAGTGCGGAAAGATTGTCGTTATCGCCGACTTTAATTTCAGCGGTGGCGACCGCATCGTTTTCATTAATGACCGGGACGATATGGTTATCGAGCAGCGCGTGCATGGTGTCGCGGGCATTCAGGAACCGCTCGCGGTCTTCCATGTCGGCACGCGTCAGCAGCATCTGACCAATGTGGATGCCATAAATCGAGAACAATTGCTCCCACAGCTGGATCAAACGACTTTGCCCGACGGCAGCCAGCAGTTGTTTGGAAGCAATGGTGGCGGGGAGTTCGGGGTAGCCAAGATGTTCACGCCCGGCAGCAATCGCGCCCGACGTGACAATCACAATCCGGTGCCCTGCCGCATGTTGCTGCGCGCACTGGCGGACAAGCTCAACAATGTGAGCACGGTTGAGGCGGCGCGAGCCGCCAGTGAGCACGCTGGTGCCCAGTTTTACAACCAGTGTCTGACTACCACTCATAATCGTTCCATTAGTGTGAAAAAGAAGGGCTTCTTTGTCTTTGTAACAGCAGAGAAGCGTTATGCCAAACGGCATAACGCTATAATAGCAGCATTCATGATGGGAATGGGTAGTACAGAAAGTCAGGCGGAGAGCTTCACAGGTTCTTCGCTGAAATCATCAGCAGGTTCCAGTTTGAGGGACATCTCTTCGATCATGGCATTCAGGTTTTTGTGGAACCCTTTCAATGTCGTCTCAAGCTTCTCTCGCACTTCAGCATCTTTAATGTTTTGCACTTTCCAGATGCCGTCTTTATCAAACAATCCGAAATGATAAACATAGGTAAAACGTTCGGCTTCAGCCTGCAATTCAATCCACCAGCCCCAGAATTCACGCTTTTCCGGCGCAGGCTTCACGTTCACACAGACAGCTAAACAGTCAAAGAAAAAGCGGTCGTTCTCGCATTTCCCTTCTCTGATGTACGGTCCCAGTGTACCGAAACGTTTCATTAGCCTGCTTTTAGGATGACCGCTTGGTAACGTCATAGTACAACCTCCATTGAAAGACGATCCTTTTTAGCAAAACGTTAGGAATTAGCAACTATTAAGTTAACGCATATGCTTTTGCAACCACCCACAAATTTCATGTAAAGCGCTGTCAAAATGCGCGTAAAGCGGCTCGCTGCGGATGGTCAAAAGCTTGCCGTCAGCGGAAGAATCCGCAATCAGCTTAGCTTCGCTCTTCGGACTGAATATATCGTTCTCCCAGTATGCGGCCAGGATGGGCGTCGGCGTTCTGCGTCCGAGCAATCCCTGCGTTTTCAGAGAATAACGATTAAGTTCGGTTTTCAGCGCCGAGTCGGACGCGCTCGACATGCCGATGCGGCTCGCCAGCACATCTATATACATGTCCGGCACCTGCTCCTGACATTTCGGGTCGCTCAGCAGCGTATGCACCAGCGCCCCCAGCGTGGCCACTGCCCGCACGCGGCGCGGTTCGAGATACGCCAGACGCACCGCGACGTTCGCACCAAAACGGTAACCGAGCAAACTGACGCGGCTGGCATCGACCCAGGGCACATCCGAAAGCTGCATCAGCACCTGCTGATGCAGGAAGCTGGTGTCCTGCGTCAGTTTCCACTTCGATGAAAAACCGATCGACGGCATGTCGATGGTCAGCATCGCGATGCCCATCGGCGCGAGATATGAACGGAACAGGCGCTGATGGTCACTCTGTAAGGTGTCGAGACCGCCACACACCAGCACCGTCGGGAACGGTGCTTTCCCTTCGGCCGGCAGGTGCAGGAAACCGGTGATAGGGGCACCGCCGGGGATCTTAAATTCCAGCTCTTTCAGTTCGTAAGGCGAATGTTCCGAGGATTTTTCAAAGGCTTTATTGGCCAGCGCTTGCGCCTGTTCCGCCAGCGTATCGCCTTTCAGATGCGGATAACCGGCGATGCTGTAAAGGTTGGCGGCTTTCAGCCAGTATTCGCTCGCCACATCCGCATCTTTTTCTTCGGCGGCTTTTTGCTGCCAGTACATCGCCTGATTTGACCATTCGTAGATCCAGTTGCCATTGCGGTAACCAATCACGGTATCGAGCAGCAACGGATCGCTGTGCTCCGCCTGGGAGACAGCAATGCGCGACAGCACTTCTTCCACTTCCAGCGGATCAACCCCGCGCCACATCCACATCAGACGGTTAATCGTGCGGTACCAGCAATGAACCGTGTCGCCTTCCAGCGCAGAATGCATCGGCGGGTGCGTATTATGGTGATGAACGCGATGAACCAGCGTTGATGTTTCCGGGTATTTGAAGGAAGGTTTAAACAGTTTTTCCGTAAGATTGGCTGGAGCCATGATGCAAGATCCTCCGTTAGCAAGCAGCAGGTCGCCCGCAGGCGATCATTTCTGGACGGGATTATAACCCGCCCACGTTGCGACAAGTGAGGGGTGAGGTCAAGCGGAAAGGATTTCAAGGCAACAAAAGCAAAACGCCCGGCAATAAGCCAGGCGTTAAATTAGAGGAATATTAACAGTGGAGGATTATTTTCCTACCAGAGGTGGCACGAATACCACGCCCATATCCCACGGCTGTTCGATCCAGGTGTTCTGCGGGATGTCGATCACATAGTCATCAACCAGCGGTGCGCCAGCCGGTTTCGCGAAGATCGTGATGAAATGCGCTTTCGGGTACATTTCGCGGATGGCTTTCGCGGTGCCGCCGGTATCCACCAGATCGTCGATCACGATGAAACCTTCACCGTCGCCTTCTGCGCGTTTCAGCACCTGCATTTCGCGCTGATTATCATGGTCGTAGCTGGAGATACATACGGTATCCACATGACGGATGCACAGCTCGCGAGCCAGCAACGCTGCCGGAACCAGGCCACCACGGCTGACTGCAATAATGCCTTTCCATTGTTCTGCCGGCAGCAGGCGTTTAGCCATAGTGCGCGCGTGGATTTGCAGCATGTCCCAGGTTACAACGTATTTTTCGCTCATAAAGGTGTCCCAGCCAGTGAATTAACGGCTTCTAAAAAAATAATGGGGGGAAAAAAGGTTGCGCGAGATTATAGTGAGTCCGGTTCACAAAAACCAGCGATTATCTGGCTTCAGCCGCCCAAAAATCCCGGAATTTATCCCCGTCCCCGCGCACAGGTTAAGATTAAGTGATATTCTGTCAGGCCACTCGCCACACAGTCTGGCGGGGATTACTTAACCTTAAACCTACAGCATCT
Organism: Rahnella sp. P4_A8; assembly: GCF_056402435.1. Taxonomy (NCBI): domain Bacteria; kingdom Pseudomonadati; phylum Pseudomonadota; class Gammaproteobacteria; order Enterobacterales; family Yersiniaceae; genus Rahnella; species Rahnella sp. P4_A8. Next base: position 129,097 of record NZ_JBFUHK010000003.1, read on the forward strand.
CAGTCAGTTCCCCTGCAAACGGAGCCTGAATGAGCTGACTGTCACAGGAGACTTATAGTGTCTGAACTGTCTCAGCTTTCGCCACAACCGTTGTGGGATATTTTTGCCAAAATTTGTTCAATTCCGCACCCTTCCTATCATGAAGAAGCGCTGGCAAAACACATCGTTGAATGGGCACAGGAAAAAGGTATCCACGCTGAGCGTGATGAAGTTGGCAACATTTTGCTGCGCAAACCCGCCACCAAAGGCATGGAAAACCGCAAAGCCGTTGCACTGCAGGCTCACCTCGATATGGTGCCGCAGAAAAACAACGATACTGTTCATGATTTCACTAAAGATCCGATCCAGCCCTTCATCGAAGACGGTTGGGTAAAAGCCCGCGGCACCACGCTGGGTTCTGATAACGGTATCGGTATGGCGTCCGCGCTGGCGGTTCTGGCTGATGACAGCGTAGAACACGGCCCGCTGGAAGTGCTGCTGACCATGACCGAAGAAACCGGCATGGCAGGCGCATTCGGCCTGCAACCGAACTGGTTACAGTCTGAAATTCTGATCAACACCGATTCTGAAACCGAAGGCGAAATCTACATGGGTTGCGCTGGCGGGATTGATTTTACCGCCACACTGCCGCTGAGCCGTGAAGCGGTTCCGGCCGGTTTCAGCACGCTGAAACTGACCCTGAAAGGCCTGAAAGGTGGCCACTCCGGCGCGGAAATCCACTTAGGTCTGGGCAACGCCAGCAAACTGCTGGCACGTTTCCTGGCAGACAACGCTGATACTCTTGGTCTGCGCCTGCTCGACTTCACCGGCGGCACACTGCGTAACGCTATCCCGCGTGAAGCGATTGTCACCCTTGCTGTTGCTGCTGATAAAGCAGACGCGCTGAAAGCGGCAGCACAAGAATTCCTGGCAACGATTCAGTTCGAACTGTCAGCGGTAGAGAAGAAAATTGCCTTCGTGGTGGAATCGGCTGAAAGCAACGCGAAAGCGCTGACCGCAGAAACTCAGGGTAAATTCCTTGCCCTGCTGAACGCGACGCCAAACGGCGTGATCCGCATGAGTGATGACGTGAAAGGCGTGGTAGAAACCTCGCTGAACGTCGGTGTTGTCACCATGAAAGATGACGAAGTGGCGATCAACAGCCTGATCCGCTCGCTTATCGACAGCGGTAAAGAATATGTGGTCAGCATGCTCAATTCACTGAGTGAACTGGCTGGCGCGAAAAGTCTGGCAAAAGGCAGCTATCCTGGCTGGAAACCTGAGCCGAAGTCACCAGTGATGACGCTGGTGCGTGAAACTTACCAGACGCTGTTCAATAAAACTCCGAACATCATGGTGATCCACGCCGGTCTGGAATGCGGTCTGTTCAAAAAACCGTACCCGGACATGGACATGGTTTCCATCGGGCCAACCATCACCGGGCCACACTCGCCGGATGAGCAGGTGGAAATCGCCAGCGTCGAGCTGTACTGGAAACTGCTGACGGCCCTGCTGAAAGCGATTCCTGAACGCGGTTAATACTCGATCGGTCCCCTAAATCATTCGGGCTGTATCAAGGCGGCAACTGAGTAAATCCCCGGGAGCATACACAAGTATGTGACCGGGGTTTGCGAAGGCAGCCAACGCAGAGACAGTTTGAAGGATGACGGGGATTATTCCCAGGGAAGCAGAAGCTGCCGCTCGATCTGCGGATCCTGCAACGTCACATGCAATCCCACCAGCCTGACTCCCCTTCCGCCACGCCTCTGTTCCCAGGCTTCATGCGCGACCTTCAGCAGATCTTCTTTATTCAGCACCGGCCAGACGTGTTCCTGCGTGGTCTGCTGGAAATCATGGAATTTGAGTTTTACGCCCTGCCTCGCGATGCGCAGATCCGGGCTGACACGGCTTAAACGTGTTTGCAGTTCAGGATACAAACGTTCGATCAGCGACACGCATTCTTCCCAGCTGTGGATATCTTCTGCCAGTGTGCGTTCAACGCCGACCGATTTACGTAACCGCTCGGGGGAAATTTCACGTTCATCGATACCCTGACAGCGTTCCCACAGCACACGGCCAAATTTGCCAAAGCGTTTAAGCAGTTTCGCCAGATCGTAACGCTGCACATCGCCGCAGGTGATCAGCCCCTGCTCCTGCAAACGCTGAGCGGTGACTTTACCGACGCCGGGGATTTTACTCAGCGGAAGATCCTGTAAAAACGCCCCGACTTTTTCCGGCGTGATCACAAACTGACCGTTGGGCTTGTTCAGATCCGAGGCGATTTTTGCCAGAAATTTGATCGGCGCGATACCCGCAGATGCCGTCAGATTGATCTCATCGAAAATGGCCTGACGGATTTCAGCAGCGATAAGCGTTGCAGAGCCGTTGCATTGCGTCGCGTGGGAAACATCCAGATAAGCTTCATCGAGTGACAGCGGTTCGATCAATGGCGTATAACGCGCAAAGATTTCGCGGATATGGTTTGACGCTTCTTTATAGGCCTCCATTCGGCCGGGGATCACTTTCAGGTGCGGGCAAAGTTTCAGTGCCATGCCGGTGGGCATCGCGCTGTGCACGCCGAATTTGCGGGCAGGATAATTAGCGGTGCTGATAACACCACGGCGGTCACGACTGCCGCCAATGGCAATAGGAATGTCGCGCAGGGAAGGATCATCGCGCATTTCGACCGCAGCGAAAAAGCAGTCCATATCCACATGAATGATTTTACGCATAACCCTCCCCCTCAATAACTGTATAAGTATACAGTTGAATGCAGGGATGTCCAACATAGAAAATGAGGGTTAGTTTGACTTAATTAATCACCATTAATGGCAACGTAATAATTTTCCTATTCCTAAAGTCATTATTCATTATTTGGTGATTGCTAAAAATTTAATCAGTATTAATATGACAGCGTTTCCGACAGACAGTACATAAGAAGAAAATCAGTGGCGGTCTTACAGGCAGTTGAGCTGTAGACAAAATAATCAAAATTATTACCGAGCAGGACTTAGAATGATCAGAATCGCGCTGTTTCTTGCGATGCTCCTCAGTTTGCCTTTATTTACAGCAAATTACGCCGTGGCCAGCGATGCTGTCCCGGTCAACGCGGCACTAAAAAAACAATTATTGGGTGCACCTGTTTATATCCAGATCTTCAAACAGGAACGTAAACTCGAATTGTATGCTCAGCTCGACGGCGAATTTCGTCTGATCGGCAGTTATGGCATCTGCGATTTTTCCGGCGGTTTGGGAAATAAACGTCGCGAAGGCGATTTCAAAAGCCCGGAAGGTTTCTACAACGTGGATATTCACCACCTGAAACCCGACAGCCGCTTTTATCGCGCCATCAACATCGGTTTCCCCAATGCTTATGATATCTCGCAGGGTTATTCAGGTAAGTATCTGATGATCCACGGTAACTGTAAGTCTATTGGTTGCTACGCCATGACCGACGGCTATATGGACGAAATATTCACCTACGTACAGGCGGCATTCCAGTTCGGGCAACGCAATTTAAAAATTAGCATTTACCCGTTCAGGATGACCGATGCCAACATGAAGGCGCATAAAAACTCCAGCTATTACAGTTTCTGGAACCAGTTACAGCCGGGATATGCGTACTTTGAGAAACACCATCAGCCACCAAATGTCGTGGTCACTGACGGTAGATATGAAGTGCTACAACCGTTGTCCAACACCCCGCTGCCTTCACAGCTGGCGTTCGCCCCGATGAAATAATGCGAATTCACCTGGAGCAATTTTGTTCCAGGTTTCGTTCGCCGTCAGCGGTTGCGTGGCAATCACGGTGACGACATCATCCGGTGTCGTCTGCTGCTGAAAATCAATTTCCACATCCTGATCCAACAACGTTGCCTTGCCGAAAGGCGCACGCCGCGTGATCCAGTGCAAATTCGTCGAGCAATAGGCCATCACGAAATTGCCATCCGACAGCAACATGTTAAACACCCCTTTCTGCCGTAATTCATCAGCCAGCGACGCAATATAGCGAAACACCGGCGGCCAGCTTGCAGGGCGGCGCGGATAGCGTTGGGTGAGTTTGTGCAGTAACCAGCAGAAGGCGTATTCGCTGTCGGTCTGGCCCACCGGACGCAGCGTACCGGTATCGAGCTGACGATAACCACGAAGCTGACCGTTGTGCGCATAAGTCCAGTTGCGTCCCCACAGTTCGCGGGTAAACGGATGAGTATTTTCCAGCGCGACTTCACCACGGTTTGCCTGACGGATATGAGAAATCACCGCGCAGGATTTGATCGGATATTCCTGAACAAGGCGGGCAATGGGCGAATTAAAGCTTGGCGTCGGATCTTTAAAAGTACGACAGCCATTCCCTTCATAAAAGGTGATGCCCCAGCCGTCTTTATGCGGGCCGGTCCCGCCACCACGCTGCACTAATCCACTGAAACTGAAACAAATATCAGTAGGAACGTTAGCGCTCATCCCGAGCAATTCGCACATCACCAGCCTCCTTTACGGCAAAAGGCTTATGCCTTTGCCATCTCTTTTTCGATCAGAAGAATCAAAATATGAATGACTTTGATGTGGATTTCCTGCACGCGGTCAGCGAAACCAAAGTGCGGAACGCGGATTTCCACATCGGCTGAACCGTCCATTTTCCCGCCATCTTTACCGGTCAGGGTGATAACTTTCATGCCTTTAGCGCGTGCGGCTTCGATGGCTTTGATCACGTTACCGGAATTACCGGAAGTGGAAATGCCCAGCAGCACGTCGCCCTTCTGGCCTACGGCTTCCAGATAACGGGAAAAGATGTATTCGTAACCGAAATCGTTGCCGACGCAAGAGATGTGGCTGACGTCAGAAATCGCAATTGCCGGATAGCCCGGACGGTTTTCACGATAGCGGCCTGTCAGTTCTTCGGCGAAATGCATGGCATCGCAGTGTGAACCCCCGTTACCACAGGAAATCACTTTCCCACCCGCTTTGAATGAATCGGCCAGCAGCACCGCTGCACGTTGAATAGACTCAATATTTGCCGGATCGCTGATGAATTTATTCAGCGTGTCAGCAGCTTCGTTCAGTTCAGTACGGATAATATCCTGGTACATAGCAGCCTCTTTTATGTCCATTTGCAGCCGGTTTCAGCACGGCCGATAGCAATAAAACGTTCCGCTGTGCAGTTTAACGGAAAGCCGAAACAGCGAGAAGCCATGAAGCGGTAATGATTCCGATAGTTTCTGTTTTTGACGCTTCGTGCGGCCGGTTTGTGAGCTGCGTTGTAATTAGTATGTAAACACATTGATAAAGAAATGGGCATGAACTAAAACCATTATATCCCTACAACAGGTCAGACCTCCTACTACTCAGGAGCTTTACTATGATGGTTCTTAGCATTGTTGCATTTATCGTGATCCTTGGTGCGTTGTTCTATCACAAGGTCAATCTCGCCCTGAGCAGCCTGATTTTACTGGCGTTTACGGCGGTTATGGGTACCATTAATCTGTGGACACTTTGGCTGTTATTGCCGCTGGCGATCATTCTCCTGCCCTTCAATATCCCTGTCATGCGCCGTTCATTGTTCTCCGGCCCGGCGCTTCGCACCTTCCGTAAAGTGATGCCCGCAATGTCGCGCACGGAAAAAGAAGCGATTGAAGCAGGCACCACCTGGTGGGAAGGTGACCTGTTTGGTGGCAAGCCAGACTGGAAGAAATTGCAGGATTATCCTGAGCAGCAACTGACAGAGGAAGAGCAGCGCTTTATTGACGGGCCGGTTGAAGAAGCCTGCCGTATGGCGAATGACTTCCAGATCACCCATGAACTGGCTGATTTGCCGCCGGAACTGTGGGCGTATCTGAAAGAACACCGCTTCTTCGCGATGATCATTAAGAAAGAGTACGGCGGTCTGGAATTCTCGGCTTATGCGCAGGCGCGTGTGCTGCAAAAACTGGCCGGTGTGTCAGGCATTCTGGCGATCACCGTCGGTGTGCCGAACTCCCTCGGGCCAGGCGAATTACTGCAACATTACGGCACCACGGAGCAGAAAGATCACTATCTGCCGCGTCTGGCCGAAGGTCTGGAAATTCCCTGTTTCGCCCTGACCAGCCCGGAAGCGGGTTCTGATGCCGGTGCCATCCCGGACTTTGGTATCGTGTGTAAAGGCCAGTGGCAGGGTAAGGAAGTGCTTGGCATGCGCCTGACCTGGAACAAGCGTTACATCACGCTGGCACCTATCGCCACCGTGCTGGGCCTGGCGTTTAAACTGAAAGATCCCGATCACCTGCTCGGCAACGAAACGGATCTGGGCATTACCTGTGCGCTGATCCCAACCGACACCGCCGGTGTTGAAATTGGTCACCGCCACTTCCCGCTGAACGTGCCATTCCAGAACGGTCCGACACGCGGCAGCGATATTTTTGTACCGATCGATTACATCATTGGCGGCCCGAAAATGGCCGGTCAGGGCTGGCGTATGCTGGTGGAATGTCTGTCTGTCGGCCGTGGCATCACGCTGCCGTCTAACTCTACCGGCAGCCTGAAATCTCTGGCGCTGGCGACCGGGGCTTATGCCTATATCCGCCGTCAGTTCAAACTGCCTATCGGTAAAATGGAAGGTATCGAAGAACCGCTGGCGCGCATTGCCGGTAACGCTTACGTGATGGATGCCGCCGCAACGCTTATCACGAACGGCATTATGCTGGGTGAAAAACCAGCGGTGCTGTCCGCTATCGTGAAATACCACTGTACTCACCGTGGCCAGCGCGCCGTGATGGATGCGATGGATATCACCGGTGGTAAAGGCATTATGCTCGGCAGCAGCAACTTCGTGGCCCGCGCTTATCAGGGTGCGCCGATTGCGATTACCGTGGAAGGTGCCAACATTCTCACCCGCAGCATGATCATCTTTGGTCAGGGTGCGATCCGCTGTCATCCTTATGTTCTTCGTGAAATGGCGGCGGCGGAGAAAAACGATCTGGTTGATTTTGACCGTGCGCTGTTCGGGCATATCGGCCACGTCGGCAGTAACAAAATGCGCAGCTTCTGGCTCGGTCTGACTAACGGCCGCACCAGTGATACGCCGGTCAATGATAAAACCGCCCGTTATTACCAGCACATCAACCGTCTGAGCGCTAATCTGGCATTGCTGGCTGATGTGTCGATGGGCGTGCTCGGCGGCAGCCTGAAACGTCGCGAACGCATTTCCGCCCGCCTCGGTGATATCCTCAGCCAGATGTATCTGGCGACGGCGACGCTGAAACGTTATGACGAAGAAGGCTGTCACGAAGCGGATTTACCGCTGGTACACTGGGGCGTGCAGGATTGTCTGCATCAGGCCGAAGTCGCTATCGACGATCTCCTGCGTAACTTCCCGAACCGTTTTGTGGCTGGCGTAATGCGCCTGGTGATTTTCCCGTTGGGCCGTTCGCACTCCGCACCGTCTGATCGTCTGGATCACCAACTGGCGCGTATTCTGCAGGTGCCTTCAGCGACACGCAGCCGCATCGGTCGTGGTCAGTATCTGACACCAAGCGAGCACAACCCGGTTGGTCTGCTGGAAGAAGCCTTGCAGGATATTCTGGCCGCTGAGCCGGTTCACAAACGTCTGTGCGAAGCGATGGGCAAAAAATTGCCGTTCACCCGTCTGGATATTCTGGCGCAAAAAGGTCTGGATGCCGGTCATCTGAGCGCCGACGATGCGCGTATCCTGAGCCGTGCGGAAGAAAGCCGTCTGCGTTCAATCAACGTCGATGAGTTTGAACCTGACGCACTGGCCGCACAAAAACCAGAAGCGGAGAAAGACAGCGTAAAAAAGGCTGAGGCGAAACCCCGCCACACCGAAGCTGCCTGATTTAACTGTTAATCCATAAAAAAACCTGAGTGTTTACGCACTCAGGCTTTTATTATTTATGAAGACACATACATATTACCCTAAATAGTTCGTGTTGCAGAAAGGCGGTAAGCTCACTCACCCTGGGAGTGCAGCCAACGCATCTGTGACGCGAAATATGACGGGTAATCAGAAGTAGTATTTAAAGCGTACCCGCGCCCCATACCGCTCATCGCTGTCATCATCGCCGCTGTAGGTTTTATCTGCTTCCAGCATGGAGACATAAGCGCCCAGATACACGTTGAAGTTTTCCATATCCATCACGTTCGGGATCAGGTAACTGGCGTGAACGGTATGAATGTCGTAGCTGCCCGGTTCATCAAACCAGTCATCGTCGTAATCGGATGCGCGGACGCCATTGATGCTGAAGTCTTCGATTTTGTTGTGCGCATAGATGTAGCCCAGCTCGAAGCGTTTCCATAAGGCATTGGCACCGACGGTGAAGTCTTTTTCATCCGATGCATCCATATAGGCCGTGCTCAGGTTAGCCACCACGCCGTTCTCAGGGTCAGCTTTCTGCCCGTCCCAGGTCATGGTCATGCCATAACCATTACGTTTGGACTGATCAACGAATTCGCCATTTTCACCGGTGTAGCCGTACGCATTGTTCACCACGTTGGTTTCCATTGCGGCGGCCACAGAGAACGCATCCCCTTTCCAGGCAATGACCGGACGCAGGTACGCGACGTTTTTATCATTCTCAAGTTGGTTGCCGTGGTAGTTTTGCTCAGCAAACAGTGAGGTGCCGTTTTCCAGCAGGGTGTTCAGCTCGAAATACCAGTTGCCGATATTCTTATTCAGCATGATGTTGCCGCCGCTGTCACTGCGACCGCGCCCTTCTTTCATCATGTAGACATAACCGTAGCCGTCGGCGTACAGATCATTGGCGGTATTCCCGGAGTATTCAACGAAGGTGTCCTGATTAAGCGGGAACATATCGTAAGCTTCGAAGCGACCGATTTTTGCCATCCAGTTTTTTTCTTCACCGAAGAAGAAAGCGGCATCATCAAGATTCATTGAACCGTTCAGGTCAGCCGTTGGCTGCACAGAGAAACCGGAGAACTGACCATTATCATTTCGACGATAACCATCAAGACCGATTAATAACCGTCCGTTAACATCCCAACGCTCATTATTCCCCGGTTTCCAGTTTTTATTGTCACTGGTTCTAACGGAGGTTAATTGCCCGCTGCGGCTGGCACCGTCAACGTTAAATTCCACATCACCGTACAGTTTTAAATTATCGAATCCATTAAGTGTTAATAATTTGTCTTCCGATATGCCATCCTTTTTAACTTCTACCGGACTGGCTTCTTTCACGCGGGCAATTTCCTGCTCGCGCTTAATATCCTGATGCTTCAACTGCTGGATTTGTTTTTCGGCAGTTTCAGCCCGTGTTTCCGCCTGCTGAAGACGCTGCTCAAGCTGTGCCATACGGGCTTCAAGGCTGCTTCCAGACGTGGCGGCAACCGCAGAACCCGAAATGGCGAATCCTACGAATAAGGCCAATAGTTTAATTTTTGTCATAATAAGATATCCTTTTCACTATAAAAATTACCCGCTGCCAGTCAATTAACAGCGGTGTTTTATTTTTTGAAATAGTGCCCTGAGGTATTACGGCGAAGGATGAAGATAGTTTCCGAATTAATATGCTGTCAAAAATAAACTAGAGAAACGTGATGTGGGAAGTAAAATAACGAAATTTCGTCATTACAGAGTAAATAAACGTAAAGCGGGAGCCTTTTAAAAAAGGCTCCCGCTTATTATTCACTATTAAAGTATTCAGTATATAAATATTTATTTCATGAATACTTTATATTCAGCTTTTTTTAGGACGCACTTTCGCCGTCAGCCCTTTCAGGAAATAACGCATCACCTGATCGCCGCACGGACGATAATTTTTGTGGCCTTCTTTGCGGAAGAATGCGCTCAGTTCACCTTCAGACACTTTGAAATCAGCCGCCGTCAGTACAGAAATCATGTCTTCGGTTTTCAGCTCAAACGCCACACGCAGTTTTTTCAGCATGATGTTATTGGTCAGGCGTTTTTCCACTTCCGGTGCCGGGAAGCGATCGTCTTTACCGCGTTTGAAGGTAATCAGGCCATTGAGGAAGTTCGCCATCACTTCGTCAGGCACTTCCATGTAACCTTCTTCGTCTTCTTTTTTCAGATAACGCGACATCACGTCAGGGCTGACGGGCGTACCGGTGGTTTTAAGGATCTCGATCAGCTGGCCTTCGCTTAAATCCAACATGTAGCGCACGCTGCGTAAGACATGGTTATGCATCATAATTCTGTATTCCTGTTAAAAGTAAACCGAGGAAATGCCACCGGGTTTACCCCTACGCACCTCGAAGGCGGGCATTATACAAGAAACTTACAGGATTAGCTGAACTGACGTATCCGCGCAATAAGTGACTCCACATCGCCGATTTGTTGTGCAGTGAGGATCAGTTTTTGCCCAAGGCTCAGCGCATGGCGCTGGCAGTCGGCGCGCATCGCATCATCTTTAATGGTATCGAGATCAGCAACATGTGCCAGGCCGATGGTGCGACGGATTAACTCCGCGCCGCAGTAACCGACGGCATCGTGCCAGACTTCCTGCAAAAAGAGTCCGGCATAGCCGGTTTCCGCCAGCGTCGGATCCTGAGATTTATCCCGCGCCAGTTGCAGGAAACGCTCTGAGAAACTCATCCACAGTTCACGCACATCTTTCAGGCGCTGCTCGCGGCCGTCCGCCGCCTCGCGCACACCCAGCAGCCCCGGCAGACCACAATAGTTCAGCAACAGGTTGCCGATAGCAGAACCGGGATCAAAGCCCATCGGGCCGTAATAACCGAACTCCGCGTCAATGGCTTTCAGTTTGCCTTCAGCAACAAAAATCGAACCACTGTGAATATCACCGTGCAACAGCGCTTCGGCCTTGCTCAGGAAACGATGTTTGAGCGCGGCCACAGCCAGACGCAGCGGTTTGTCCTGACGCAGTGCATCCACCGCCGGCTGCAATACCGGCTCAAAATTATTGCGCTCATGGTCAACATACGGATCGGTGAAGAACAGATCTTCGGTGATCTGACACAATTCAGGGTTGGTAAAACGCGAGACTTCGGCTTTTTTGGCCTGCGCGTTCTGGAAGAAATCCGAGGTATGGAACAACGTCTGCGCCAGATATTCTCCCAGTTGGGCTGCCGCCTGCGGGTAATGTTTCCCCAGTACCAGTTCACTGCGCCAGATCTGATGATCCGATAAATCTTCCTGCACCATCACCGCCAGTTCAGCGTCGTGATGCAACACATTAACCGTGTGCTGCGGACAATACTGGCCGTGGATAATCAGGGTTTCGGCTTCAATGCGCGCACGATCTAACGTCAGCGGCCAGGATTCCCCCACACACCGCACGTACGGCAGCGCCTGTTTGACAATCACCCGGCTTTTCCCCGCAGTATCGCGGATCTTAAACACCAGGTTCAGGTTTCCGTCACCGATTTCATCGGCCGTGACAAGAGATTGCGGATCCGCCACGCCACCAAACTGACGGGCATATTCAACGGCATCGTTGGCGGTAAATGTGTAGTAGCGTGACATCCTGACCTCTCGAATTCTTTTTTTAGCCTTTAAAGCGTTTAGACGTCTATACATCCGTGAAGCATGTTGGCAGAATAAGTGAACAGATGCAACCGGGCAACAAGGATTTAACTAACAATGCAAAGCCTCACAACCACCAGTTTACGTATTCGTGAAAACCAGCTGTGGATCCTCGACCAGCAAGCTCTGCCGCAACGTTCAGACTGGCGCGAATGCCGTGATGTCAGCGAACTGGTGGATCACATCCGCACCCTGCGCGTACGCGGTGCGCCGCTGATTGGTTTGTCCGCCAGTCTGTTGCTGGCGCTGCTGGCCGAGCAGGGAATGGCGCAGGATGAATTGCATCAGGCTCTGGAGACATTGCGTGCCTCGCGCCCGACCGCAGTGAATCTGATGAACAATCTCGACCGTATGAAGGCCGCGTTGCAACAAGCTGATTACGTGAAAGCGCTGGTGGAAGAAGCATTGCGGCTGGTGGATGAAGATCAGACATTGTGCGACAGCATTGCCACTCACGGCGCAAAACTGGTCACGCCCGGCAGCCGTCTGCTCACCCACTGCAACACCGGCGGCCTGGCAACAGCGGGCGTCGGCACGGCCATCGGCGTGATCCGTCGTGCCCATGAACAGGGCAATGTAGAACAGGTTTGGGTGGATGAAACCCGTCCGTTGTTGCAAGGGGGGCGCCTGACCGCGTGGGAACTAGGCGAGCTGGGCATTCCTTATCAGCTGATTTGTGATTCGATGGCCGCCAGCCTGATGGCGCAAAAACGCGTTGATGCCATCTGGGTCGGCGCTGACCGCATTGCTGCGAATGGCGATGTCGCCAACAAAATCGGCACTTACAACCTGGCGGTGCTGGCGAAATATCACGGTATTCCGTTCTATGTTGCCGCGCCGCATACCACCCATGACCCGCACTGCCCGAACGGTGCCGCCATCCCTATCGAACAGCGCGCGGCAAATGAAGTGACCGGCGTTTCCGGCAGCTTTGGTTCCGTACAATGGGCGCCGCTCGGTGCGCAGGTTTATAACCCGGCGTTTGATGTCACACCGGCGGAGTTGATCAGCGGATGGGTGCTGGATGTGGGGGTGGTGACGCCGGAGCAGGTACGGGATGGTGTGTTTGCGAAGGCGTTGAAGTAATCTTTTCTCCTCCCGGCAAACTGTGGCGAACAACTCGGTTTTACTCCTCCCCCTGCGAAGGGGGAGGCTGGGAGGGGGTTTTAAGGGCTAACACCTCAGTTAAAGCACACTTCAACATCTTGATTTTGCTTTAAAACCCCACCCCAACCCTCCCCTTCGCAGGGGAGGGAGTCAAAGCTTACTCCCCCATCCGCGGATACGCATCCGCAATCTTATCGCCGGTGAAATGCGCCACCCAGCCTTCCGGATTATCGAATACACGGATCGCGGTAAATGACGGGGATCCGCCCATGTCAAACCAGTGGCGGGTATTAGCCGGTACGGAAATCAGATCGTTTTTCTCGCACAGGATCTGAAAAATCTTGCCGTTCAGATGCAGGCAAAACAGCCCCGCGCCTTCGACGAAGAAACGCACTTCGTCTTCGCCATGTGTATGTTCAGAGAGAAATTTGGTGCGCAGCACCTCACGCTGTTCGTTGTCCGGGCGCATGCTGATCACATCCCAGCTCTGATAGCCCTTCTCTTCGACCAGTTTGTCGATTTCATGCTGATAGGCGGCAATCACGTCCTGCGGCTGCGGGTTCTCGCCTAAATCACGGTCAGCCTGCCAGCGTTCGAAACGCACATCAATTTTGCTCAGCTCAGCAGCGATCGCGTCCCCGTCACGGCTTTCCCACAACGGTGCGGAAGGGTCCTGGTCACTAAAAATCGTTAATGCACTCATGGTCAACCCTCTTATAAGAATGTTTCTAAGGCTATCTGATCAAAACGATTAACTTGCAGGTGATCGCTGAGTTCGTCCGCGTCATCGCGGATCAGCTGACAGGTATGCCAGCCCGCTAAGCGCGCGGCATCCAGCTCCTGACGGATGTCCGATAAAAACAGTAAATCCTGCGGCGGCAGGATCAGTTGCTCAGCGATGTTCTGATAAGACTCGGTTTCACGCTTAGCACCGACGCGGGTATCGAAATATCCGCTGAACAGCGAGGTTAAATCACCGGCATCGCTGTAACCAAACAGCAGCTTTTGCGCGTCCACCGACCCCGAGGAATACACACAAAGTTGCAGACCTTCAGCTTTCCACGCTTCCAGCTGCGGTGCGACGTCAGCATACAGATGTCCGCGAAAATCGCCGTTTTCATAGCCGGTACGCCAGATGATGCCCTGCAACACTTTCAGCGACGTCGATTTCACGTCGTTATCCATGTAAGTAAAGAGTTGTTCAATCAGCGCCTCGACGCTGGCCTGTGGCCGGTCGATTTCTGCGCGTAAGGCATCCAGTGCCGCCGCAACGTCCGGCTGTTCATGCTCATGGCGCAGGAATTCAGCAAGACGCTGACGGGCATACGGGAACAACACCTGATGCACAAAACGGATATCCGTGGTGGTACCTTCAATATCAGTCACAATGGCGCGGATCATTTAGCCTCCAGCAGGCGACGTTGCAGTTCACACTGGAATAAAAATTCCAGCCCTTCCAGATGGCGGCGCGCTTCGGCCACATCCCGTCCCCAGCAGGTCAGCCCGTGCCCGCGCAGCAGAAAACCATACTGCAACGGCGCGTGCTCCGCTGATGCGATGATCTTCTGCGCCAGCGCGGGAATATCCTGACTGTTGTCGAAAATCGGGATCACCACCTGATCAAGGTGCGAGGTCTGGCCGCTGAGCGATTTCTGCATCTCATAGCCTTCCAGCACCAGCGCATCACTGCGTTCTACCCGCGATAACACTGTCGAATTGACCGAATGGGTATGCAGCACCGCGCCTGTTTCAGGATAGCGGGAATACAGCATGGTGTGCAGCCCGGTTTCCGCAGAAGGACGACGTCCGCTGGGCGCAAGGCCGCTTTCCAGTTCCACCAGCAGGAAATCGTCTGCGGTGAGTGATCCTTTGTCTTTTCCCGATTCGGTGATCAGGCAATGAGCATCGCCTTCGCGGACGGACATATTGCCGCCCGTTGCCGGGCTCCAGCCCTTCTGACCAATCCAGTGACAGGCTGCCAGCAGCGCGCCCAGTTGCAAATTCTCTGTCATCGTATTCCTGAAAAGCTGTGCGTTGAGGGACGGAGTTCGGAATGAAATTGACGCTTTTTACCGCGATATATTCAATGTGTTGCGGCTTAGATCGAATTGGCATTTAGCCATCTAAGCGTCTCGATTGCCAAATATTAACATCGTGTTATATTGTGAGCAACATCGCTATTTGCACACCTGACGCCTGTCAGGTCAACGGTCCAGGAGTATTGACCCGCCATGAGCACAGCAGCATTGATCCCCGAAAGTAAACTTCCTGCATTAGGCACCACGATTTTCACCCAAATGAGTGCGCTGGCGCAGAAACACAATGCCATTAACCTGTCGCAGGGGTTTCCTGATTTCGACGGCCCGCAATATCTGAGGGATCGTCTGGCGTATCACGTCAGTCAGGGCGCGAACCAGTACGCCCCGATGACCGGCACGGCGCAGCTACGTGAAGCGATTGCCACCAAAACTGAACAGATTTACGGCTATGCACCGGACGCCAACACCGACATCACCATCACGGCGGGCGCGACAGAATCGCTGTATATCGCCATCACCGCGCTGGTGTCGAAAGGCGACGAAGTGATTGCTTTCGACCCGAGCTATGACTGTTACGCCCCGGCGGTAGAACTGGCAGGCGGCGTGATGAAACGCATTCAGTTGCAGCCACCGGAATTCAAAGTGAACTGGGCGGAATTCGCCGATCAGATTACCGACCGCACAAAGCTTGTGATCATCAACACGCCGCACAACCCGTCGGCTACCGTCTGGAGCCACAGCGACGTCGGGCAGCTTTGGCAGATCATTGCGGATAAACACATTTTCGTGCTGAGCGATGAAGTGTACGAGCACATTTGTTTTGCGCCGGAAGGTCACGCCAGCGTGCTGCGACATCCGCAGCTGCGTCAGCGCGCCATTGCCGTATCGTCGTTCGGCAAGACTTACCACATGACCGGCTGGCGCGTGGGATATTGCATCGCACCGGCGGTTATCAGCGCCGAACTGCGCAAGGTGCACCAGTATCTGACCTTCTCCGTCACCACGCCGGTTCAGCTGGCGCTGGCGGATATGCTGCGTGAAGCGCCGGAACACTGGCAGGAATTACCGGCCTTTTATCAGGCCAAGCGCGACCGTCTGGCGCAAGGGCTGGCGAACAGCCGCCTGAAAGTTTTACCGAGCCAGGGCACCTATTTTCTGCTGGTCGATTACAGCGAGGTTTCCGGTTTAGACGATGTTGCATTCTGCCACTGGCTGACTGAACATGTGGGTGTGGCGGCCATTCCGATGTCGGTCTTCTGCGCCGCGCCTTTCCCACATAAACTGATCCGGCTGTGCTTCGCCAAACAGGAAGCCACGCTGGACGCTGCTTCGGAGCGCCTGTGTCAACTTTAAAACTGTCCGTATTGCAACAGCCGCTGGTGTGGCTGGATGGCGAGGCGAACCTCGCACATTTCGACGGCCTGCTCAGTGCGCTGACCGGCCGCGACCTGATTGTTCTTCCTGAAATGTTTACCACCGGTTTCGCCATGCAGGCACCGGGCAGTGCGCTGCCTGAATCGCGTGTCGTGCAATGGCTGCAACAGTGGGCGAAACAACTCGGGGCGATGATTGGCGGCAGTGTGGCGTTAAGCACCACGGAAGGCGCCGTAAACCGTTTCCTGCTGGTTGAACCGCAGGGCAAGGTGCATTTTTACGATAAACGTCACCTGTTCCGCATGGCCGGTGAGCACAATTATTATGTGCCGGGCAAACGCCGTGAAATCGTCGAATGGCGCGGCTGGCGCATTCTGCCGCAAGTCTGTTATGACCTGCGTTTTCCGGTGTATTCACGCAACCGGCAGGATTATGACCTGGCGCTTTACGTCGCCAACTGGCCTGCCCCGCGCAGCCGCCACTGGCAGACGCTGCTCGCCGCCCGGGCGATTGAAAATCAGGCTTATGTCGCCGGATGCAACCGCGTCGGCACCGATGACAACGGCCACTACTACAGCGGTGACAGCCTGATTATTAATCCGCAGGGGGAAGAGCTGGCGCGTGCTGAGCCGGGTTCGGCAATGATTATCGACGCAGAGTTGTCGCTGGAAGCGTTACAGGATTACCGCGAAACCTTCCCCGCCTGGCGCGATGCCGATACCTATTTGTTACATGACTAAAAAAATGCCCCGGACTTTTCAGCCGGGGCATTTTTAATTCCTGCCTGTCTGTTTAGTTCCCACCAATAAAGTCCATTTTACCGATGTTCACGCCCAGATGGCGCAGAATATTGTAGGCGGTGGTGATGTGGAAATAGAAGTTCGGCACGGCAAACACGGTAACATAGCTGTGCGCAGTAAATTTCATTTCACGATTTCTGCCTTTCACCACGATCTCACGGGATTCATCGCCTTCCAGCTGTTGTGCATCCACACTTTCGATAAAACGCAGCGTTTTGGCGATGCGCTCCTGCAACTGGGCGAATGTCACTTCATTGTCTTCCATTGCAGGCGCGGCGATACCGGCCAGACGGGCAATTGCGCCTTTCGACATATCACTGGTGATTTGCACCTGTCGCGCCAGTGGATACATATCTTCTGCCAGACGGGTATTCAGGACTTCTTCTTCTGATTTTCCGTTTTCCTTTGCCCATGCCGCGCCTTTTTCCAGCAAGGCTGAAAGATTTTGTAAACCACGAACAAATTGTGCCGCCGTACTGCCATAAAGCGATGCTGACATGATGCTTCCTTAATGAATGATGGGTTAGAACAACTGGCGCTACCTTAGCGCGTTATGGTCTGAACAGCGCGCCGTTTTATAGCAATGAAGTGTGACGAAAAATCCGCTTTGCGAGCTGCCCCTGTCTTTTTGTCAGCGCATGTAAAAACATCCCGGTGTGGATCACTTCTTGCATTCAATACCCCCGCAAAAACATCTGACAGAGGATCACTGATGACTATCACCTTTATTGCCCACTCCACGCCCGAACCTGCGTTGTACGGCGCGATGGCAGCGATACTTGCTGAGCTACGCGCTTTGCCGCTGTGTCACTTTCCCGTCAGCCATGATGCGCAACGTTACCCGAATGCCCGCCAGCACGTGACGGCGCAAGGGCATGCACTGACCAGCGGACTGCTGTGGCTTGAGCGCCTGACCGGGCGCGGTGCGGGTGAAGAATCCGGTGTTGAATCCCTGATTTATCGGGCACTTAAAGAAGATATCGTCGTACCGTTGCGTGAACCGTTATCCGCAGAACTGGCAGTGCAAATCGCGGAACAGGGTATTGAAATTGAATCATTAACCGTGGTGCGTAATCAGGATAAATTCCAGCTGGAAGACGGCATCACCGGCAAAATTCGCAGCAACGGCTGGGGGCGTGATGCCTTTGGCCGCTGGGCATTAGGCCCGGTTTCACAACCGGTCATGCGGGCAGGAAAAACCCTGCGCGTGGCACTGGTCGGGGATTTTACCGAGCAGCGTGACAGTTATCCGGCGATGCTGGCTGCACTGGGAGACGCCGCCGATGCACTGGCAATGAACATTGATGTGATCTATGTGCCATCGACGTTACTGGGCAGCCAGCTTGATTGCACGCTGTTTGAGGTTGACGGCATTATGTTGCCGGGCGCGACACTCACCCGCAGCGACACGCAGGCCGGACAACTGGCGACCGCCACCTGGGCTCTGGAAAACCAGACGCCGGTATTAGGGATTAATCAGGGTATGCATCAGATGATCACTGCGCTGGGGCAGAAAGTGCTCGGGCAGGAACGCGTGGTGATGCACGGGCCGTCGACGCTCGGCAGCCTGCAAACCGCGTTGCCACTGGCCGAGCACGTGCAGCCGCGTGTGGGGAATCATCCGGTCATTACCCGCAACGGCAGCCTGCTGGCCAATAAAACGGGGGATGAATTTATGCTGCGCTACAACCAGCGCCGCTATCTGAATCCGCATTTGCTGGCTGAGCTGGAAAACGCCGGGCTGATCGTTTCAGGGTATGACGAAAGTGGCGAACAGGCGCAGGCAATTGAGCTGAACAATCATCCGTTCTTTCTCGGCGTGCAGGGACAACCGGAACTGATGTCGCGCCGTGAACGCCCGAACCCGCTGCTGATGGCGTTCCTGCAACAGGTCCGTCAGGGCAACCGTGACCGCGATGTCAGCCACGCCGCGCTGACCCAAAGCGTGCGGCTTAAACATCCGCACCTGCTGATGGGCTGACTGCCAGAAAGATCTAACTGCCGCGATACGTTGAATAAGAATACGGACTGATCAGCAGCGGCAGATGGTAATGATCCTGATCACCGGAGATCACCACATCAATGATCGCCGAGTGATACAGCGTCTCACGACCGGTGGCGGTGAAATACGCGCCGATATCCGCACACAACCGGTAATGCCCGGAGGTGACCGGTTCCGGCGTTAATTTTGCGGCGCGGCCATCGGCATCGGTTTGGATTTCACTGATGATCGTGACGTTCTGCCCTTCAATACATTCCAGCCAGACGCGCACATTCGCCGCGGGCTGCCCTAAAGACGTATCGAGAATATGGGTAGTGATGCGGGTCATTATTGAAATATCTCCTTTAAACGCAGCAGGGTAATTTCTTTGAGTTGTTGCGCCGTTTCCTGATCTTCAGCCTCCGGCGAATTCTGTAGCCGCCGTTGCAGATTATCAAGGATCTCCTCTGAACTGCGCCCTTTAGCGCGGATCAGAAACACCCGCCCGAAACGCTGTTCATAACGCAGATTCCCCTCGTGCAGTGCATCAATCACTGCCTGCTGGCTGATATTGAGCGTCGCCTGTTCGCCACGGGAAAGCTGCGCTTCTTTACTGGCACCGGCGGCGCGTTCACCGATACGCGGGTGCGCCGACAGCGCCTGAGTAATATCTTCCGGCTGCCAGTTTTCGCAGGCCGCTCCGGCGCTGTGCAATACGTCTTGCACAGAAGCATAAGGCCGCGCATCGCTGACGGTTTTCGCCCACGACGGGATATTCACCAGCGGGCGTAACAACGCAACGGCTTCGAATTCGGATAATGCGTTGAATTCTTCAAAGGTCATAAATGTCCCTCAGCAAAGCTCAGCACCGTATTGATATACGCCTGCACCGCGTAAGCCACGTCGCCGGTGGTGACCGATTCATCGGGATGATGGCTGATGCCGTCCTTGCAGCGCACAAACAACATGCCGACCGGCCAGCATTCAGCGATAGCAATCGCGTCATGCCCTGCGCCGCTTGGCAGCGACATCGCCTGCCCCTGTAAATGCAAAACACTCTGGCTGAGACGATGCTGTAAACCGTCGTTACATTCAGTCGCGCTGATGCCATAAAACTGTTCGGCGGCAAACGTCAGCCCGCGACGTGCAGCAATATCGCGGCCCTTCGCCAGCAGCGTTTCCAGCAGTGCCGATAAATCATCATCACGCGGTCCGCGTACATCCAGCGACAATTTCACCTGTCCCGGAATGACATTCACCGCACCCGGCAGGCATTCCAGCGTGCCCACTGTCGCCACCAGATTGCGGCCGGTGGCGGTGGTGATACTTTCAATGGCCAGCGTCCATTCGGCGGCGGCAGTCAGCGCGTCCTGACGCTGCCCCATCGGCACGGTACCGGCATGACCGGCGTGACCGGTAAATTCACAATTCAGGCGACGCGCGCCGTTAATCGCCGTGACCACGCCGAGCGGCACATCCGCCGTTTGCAGGCACGGCCCCTGCTCGATGTGCAATTCCAGGTAAGCGCAAAAGTCGCTGACCGCACGCTGTGATGCGCCGATTCTCAGCGGATCCAGCCCGACATCACGCATCGCCTGGGCGACCGAAATCCCCTGCGCGTCCTGACGTTCCAGCCAGTCCGCGGGCCAGGTACCGGTCAGTCCACGACTGCCGAGCAGCGTGATGCCAAAACGTGTGCCTTCCTCATCGCAGAACCCGACAATTTCCACCGCCATCGGCAAACGAATGCCGTTCTGATGCAAATGCGCCACCACCTCCAGCGCGGTCAGCACGCCCAGCGGGCCGTCGTAACGCCCGGCATTACGCACGCTGTCGAGATGTGATCCCAGCAAAATGGCCGGTGCTGTCGCATCCAGCCCGTCATAGCGCCCGCAGATATTGCCGACGCTGTCCTGCCAGACACGCATCCCGGCGGCAGTCATCCACTCGCCCACCTGTCGGTTAGCCTGCAAATGTTCCGGCGAGAGATAGACGCGGGTCAGTTGTCCCGGCGTTTCGCTGATGGCGGCGAGCGCATCGCAACGCGCCATCACCCGTTCAGCGGCAAGCTTTGCGCTTTCTGAAACCGCAGCCAGCGTAAAAGCTTCAGCCATTACTGACCTCCCGCGTAATGATCCCAGGCACCCTGCGCCCCTGCGCCGTATTTCGATGCAAAGCCGAGACGGTTGAGCACCGCTTCAAGCGCCACCAGCGTTTGCAACACGCAGTCTTTACGCGCGTTGTAACCCATGGTGCCGATACGCCAGATTTTCCCGGCCAGCGGACCAAATGAGGTGCCGATTTCAATGCTGAAATCATTAAGCATCATCTGGCGAACCTGTTCGCCGTGGATGCCCGGTGGAATGACTACGCCGAGCACGTTGCTCATGCGGTTATTCAGGTCGCCGAACACTTCCAGCCCCATGCCCTGAATGCCTGCCAGTAATGCGCCGCCGTGTAATTTATGACGGGCGATGCCGGTATCCAGCCCTTCTTCCAGAATGATGCGCGCACATTCACGCGCCGCAAACAGCATGCTGGTGGCTTCGGTATGGTGGTTAAGACGCTCCGGCCCCCAGTAATCCATGATCATCCCCAGATCGAAATAGTTGGAGTAGATCATCTCGTCGTCGCCATCAGCATGGTCGGCGGTACGGATACCTTGCTCGACACATTTACGGCGGCGGATTTGTTCTTCAAAGCGCGGGCTGATGGTCACCGGCGAACTGCCTGACGGACCGCCGAGGCATTTTTGCAAACCGGCAGATACGGCGTCTAAACCCCATGCGTCGGTTTCCAGCGGGTTACCGCCAAAGGACGCCGTGGCATCGGAGTAGAACAGCACACCGTGACGGTGGCAGATTTCACCCAGTTGCTCCAGCGGCTGCAACATGGTGGTGGAGGTATCGCCCTGCACGGTCAGCAACCAGCGCGGTTTAACGGATTTAATCGCATCTTCGATTTGCTGCGGATCAAACACTTCGCCCCACGGCACTTCGAGGGTATGAACTTCCGCACGACAACGACGGGCAATTTCGCACAGCAGATGACCGAAACGACCAAACACCGGCACCAGCACTTTGTCGCCCGGACGGATACCGGAAAGCAGCACGGCTTCGATACCGGCGCGCGAGGTGCCGTCGATCAGGAACGTCCACTGATTGTCGGTTTTGTACAAGGCGCGGTACAGCGCCATCACTTCGTTCATGTAGCCGGTCATCACCGGATCATATTGCCCGACCAGTTGACTCGCCATCGCCCGCAGTACGCGCGGATCGGCATTGATGGGTCCCGGCCCCATCAGCAGACGGGTTGGCGGGTTGATTTGTCCGGGAGAGATGAAATCTGACATAGTTAATCCTTTACGATGTTAGCTTGCGGCAGCCTCAGTAAGGCCGCGTACGGATGCTATAAATTGTTTTAACTCCGGCGTTTGCGGATTGGCAAACAGCGCCCGGCTTTCGCCCTGTTCCCACACGGTGCCCTGATGCATAAACACCACGCGGTCGCCCACTTCGCGGGCAAAATTCATTTCGTGTGTCACCAGCACCAGCGTCATACCTTCTTTCGCCAGTTGCTCGAGCACTTTCAATACTTCGCCGACCAGTTCCGGATCCAGCGCCGAGGTGATTTCATCACACAGCAGCACTTTCGGGTTCATGGCCAGCGCACGGGCAATCGCCACGCGTTGCTGCTGGCCGCCGGAAAGATTCGACGGGTAATAATCCATGCGATCCGCCAGACCGACTTTCGCCAGCATCTGCGCGGCCAGTTCACGGCATTCGGCAGCGGACTTTTTCAGCACGCGGCGTGGCGCCAGCATGACGTTTTCCAGCGCGGTCATGTGCGGGAAAAGATTGAAACTCTGGAACACCATGCCCACGGAACGGCTGATGTCACGCGCCTGAGAATCGCGGTCGGTAATGGTCATCCCGCCGAGTTTGATGCTGCCTTCCTGATAGCCTTCCAGCCCGTTCATGCAGCGCAACAGCGTACTTTTGCCTGAACCGCTGCGGCCGATGATCGAAATCACTTCGCCGCTATCAATATCCAGATCCACGCCTTTCAGTACGTGGTTCTGACCGTAAAATTTCTGAACCTGGTTGATGGTGATCAGTGGCATTACTGTTTCTCTCCACGCAATGATTTTTCTAAATGCTGGCTGTAACGGGACAGCGGATAGCACATCAGGAAGTAGCCCAGCGCCACTAATCCAAACACTTTGAACGGCTCATACGTCACGTTGTTCAGCATCGTTCCGGCTTTGGTCAGTTCGACAAAACCGATAATCGAGGCCAGCGCGGTCCCCTTCACCACCTGCACGGAAAACCCGACGGTCGGCGCGATAGCAATGCGCAACGCCTGCGGGGTGATCACCCGCCATAACGTCTGACCGAAATTCAGGCCGAGACAGCGTGACGCTTCCCACTGGCCTTTCGGCAGCGCGGCAATACTGCCGCTCCAGATATCCACCAGATAAGCGCTGGTATACAGCGTCAGCGCCAGCGCGGCGGCGGTCCACGGGCTGACATTGATCCCAAACAGGCCAAGCCCGAAGAAGGCCAGGAACAGCTGCATCAGCAGCGGCGTGCCCTGAAACAGCTCGGAATACAGACGGACAAAAAGCGTCGGCCAGCGGCGTTTGGTGAGACGCAGTAACAGCAACGGCAACGTCACCAGCGTGCCGCCGATAAAAGCGGTCAGCGACAACAATAACGTCCAGCGCGCCGCCAGCAGGAGATTGCGCACAATGTCCCAGTCGGTGAAGATCATCATCAGTTTTCACTCCCAAAGACACGGCGTCCGGCCAGCAGCAGCAACTGACGCATCGCAACCGACAGCAATAAATAAAACAACGTGGTGACCAGATACACTTCAAAACTGAGGAAGGTGCGCGACTGAATTAAGTTCGCGGCAAACGTCAGTTCTTCATAGGACACCTGCGATACCACGGAAGATCCGAGCATCACGATAATGCACTGGCTGACCAGCGACGGATAAATGCGTTTCAGCGACGGCGGCAGCACGATGCGCAGAAACGTCTGACTGCGGGTTAATCCCAGCACGCGCCCGGCTTCCCACTGACCTTTCGGCGTCACCTGAATACCGGCGCGGATAATCTCCGTGCTGTAGGCGCCGAGGTTAATCAGCATCGCCAGCAGCGCCGCTTCACCGGCAGTCATTTTCAGGCCAATGGCTGGCAGGCCAAAGACAATGAAAAACAGCTGCACCACAAACGGCGTATTACGGATGGCTTCGACATACACGCCCCAGACCGCACGCAGGGTTTTATGGTTGCCGCAGCGGATGGCCGCGCCGCAAATCCCTATTGCGACACCGCCAACCGTTGCCATTACCGTCAGCTCAATGGTGGTCCATAAACCGGCCAGCAGTTCCGGCATATAAGGCCATAGCGCGCTAAAGTTAAGCTGATAGGTCATGAAAGATCTCCGTCAGGCCTCTGATCACGCGCCGATGGACGCTGGCAGCGGTGCCTTCATCCATTTTTCAGACAGTGTATTCAGCGTCTTGTCTTTGATGCCTTCGGCGATCAGTTCATTCACTTTGTCTTTCAGCGCGGGTTCGTCTTTACGCAGACCGACGTAGCATGGTGAATCTTTCAGCATGACTTTCGAAACCGGTGCTTTGGCCGGGTTCATGCGGGCAATCGCGGCGACCACCAGGTTGCCGGTAGCGATGTATTCCACCTGGCCGGAAAGGTATGCAGACAGCGTGGTGTTGTTGTCTTCATACCGCTGAATTTTGGCATCTTTCGGTGCCACGCCGGTCAGTGCCAGATCTTCCACCGCGCCACGGGTCACGCCGATGGTTTTACCGGACAGTTCTTTCAGGTCGGACAGTTTGTCACCCTGGGCACCAAACACGCCGAGGAAGAACGGTGCGTAAGCGTTGCTGAAGTCGATGACTTTTTCGCGCTCAGCGTTTTTACCCAGGCTTGAAATCACCAGATCGACTTTATCCGTTTGCAGATAAGGCACGCGGTTGGCGCTGGTGACCGGCACCAGTTGCAACTTAAGTTTCATCTTATCGGCCAGATAATGCGCCATATCGATGTCATAACCTTCCGGCTGCAAATCCTTGCTCACCGAACCAAACGGCGGGAAATCCTGAGGAACAGCCACACGCAGCACGCCACGTTTCTGAATATCCTGCAACTGATCCGCCATTACGCTGGATGCCTGAAGCACCAGCATTGCCGCACCTGCCCATGCCAACAGCCGTTTGTTCATGTTCATAGATTATCTCCGGTGAAAGGTTTTTGGAACGATAGATTCTTATGTTTATAGCTTTGCAACGAATGTGCCAAAAGCCGTGCAGCAGAAAAATTGTGCACAAAGTCACGGTATGACAAGGAATTAGACAATGAGAGGCGCGATCAGAAGAGGTTTTTTTGCCCTGAATCAGGGCAAAAAGCGTGAACCAATGAAAAATATGATGCACTGAAATTGTGCGCAAGCACCAGAAAAGCGCCCGATTTGTTCTTCAAACGGGAATCAGCGCTGCTCCAGCTCATCCAGATCGTTATACAAATCGCTTATCTGATGAATACGCTGGCGGCCTGAAGCGAGCATATCGTGCAGCAATGCATTGCTGAGCAAATTCGCCAGACTCATGGCAGAAGAATAACTGTCGAACGCCGATACGCTGTCGAGCGGAGCAGCCAGATGCCAGGTTGCCAGCGGGATAAGTGTCTGCGCCTGCGGCTCGCAAATCAACAACACCGGCACGCCAAGTGACTGTAACTGCATCAGAATTGCCTTCGCCATGCGCGGCCTGCGGCGGAAAGCGACGAATATCACCACGTCCTGCGCGGTAAGATCCACCAGTTCTTCCGCCAGCGTTTGCCCCGGCTGCGGCATTATCATCACGCCAGCGCGCACCTGAATCAGTTGCTGACGCAGGTGCAGCGCCACCGGGTAACTGTTACGAAAACCCAGCAAACGTACTTGCCGCGCCTGATTCAGGGCGGCGATCAGCGCACCGAACTGGGTGCCATCAATCTGGTTAATCCACTGCGTCAGGTTGGCCATTTCCTGTTTATAGTGCCGTGATAACAAGGTGTTACCTTGCACTGCGTCGCGGCTGTCGGTCAGCGGCATCCCGCTCTGGCGCAGGGTGCGCATTTCATCGCGCATATCGCGGTAGCTCGGGTAACCGAGGCGTTTGAACAGGCGGCTGACCGTGGCTTTCGATACGCCGCTAAGCCGCGCCAGTTCGGCGCTGTTATAGCTCATCAGGTCGTCAATACTGGCAAAAATAAAGTCGGCCACCCGCTGTTCCTGCGGCGTCAGTTCTGCGTAATGGTCACGCAGACGCTCATCAATCTGTTTCATCTCTGGCCCTTTTGTAACCAATGTTTCAGTAAATCAGCGGAACATACCATGCACTATGCTTGCCAATGCAAGAGAAATTAGCGCTAAAGCTGCAAGGTTTTGCCGATGTGGAACACCTCTTGCTTAACTTTATCCCTACGCGCCCACAACCCTGCAAGCACGGGCAGCATAAAAAAGCGTTTCTAAAAAGGACATCGCATGATTAACAGTAACAGCGCACCGCTGGGCATGGCGGTCACACCTCATCATCTGGCGAGCCAGAGTGCGCTTGCGGTATTGCGTGAAGGCGGCAATGCCATCGAGGCCATGGTGGCTGCGGCCGCGACGATTGCCGTGGTCTATCCGCACATGAACGGGCTGGGGGGCGATGGCTTCTGGCTGATCGTGCCGCCGCAGGGCAATCCGGTGGCGATAGACGCCAGCGGTGCCGCAGGCTCCCTCGCCTCTCTCGATTTCTACGCCGGTGAAACGCACATTCCGCACCGTGGCCCGAAAGCCGCGCTGACGGTAGCGGGTACCGTCGGCGGCTGGCAGGAAGCGCTGAATGTGTCGGCTGAATTTGGCGGCGAGCAAAAACCGCTCTCCCGCCTGCTGCGTGACGCCATCCGTTATGCCGCTGATGGTATTCCGGTGACGGCATCGCAGGAAGCGGCGACCCGCGCCAAGCAACACGAACTGAAAGATTTCCGCAGCTTTGCCGATGTTTTTCTGCCTAACGGCGATGTGCCCCGCGCCGGAAACCGCTTCACTCAGCCGCAACTGGCGCAGACGTTATCGATGCTGTGCGAGGACGGGCTGAACAGTTTCTATCGCGGTGAGCTGGCCGACAATATGGCCGCCGACATGGAAAAGCTCGGCATGCCGGTGACCCGCGCGGATCTCGCGGCTTACAGGCCACAGCGCCGTGTGCCGTTGCGGCTCAAACACAGTAAAGGCGAAATCTACAACCTGACACCCCCGACGCAGGGGCTGGTTTCGCTGGCGATCCTCGGCCTGACTGACCGTTTGCCGCTGGAAACCATGGACGAAAGTGCCACCATTCACAGCGTGGTGGAAGCCACCAAACTGGCGTTCGGTCTGCGCGATCGCTTTATCACCGATCCGCGCATGATGACGCAGGATGCACAGGAACTGCTGGATCCACAGTATCTCGATGCTCTTGCGACCCGCATCAAACCACACAGCGCCGCCGACTGGGGTAAAGGTAAAGGGCCGGGCGATACCGTCTGGATGGGCGTGATGGACAGCAGCGGGCTGGCGGTTTCTTTTATCCAGAGCATTTATCACGAGTTCGGCAGTGGCGTGGTGCTGCCGGGCAGCGGCGTGTTGTGGCAAAACCGCGGCGCGTCCTTCAGCCTTGATGCCGGTCATTTACTGGCGCTGGCACCGGGCAAGCAACCGTTCCATACCCTCAACCCTGCCGCCGCACGCTTATACGACGGGCGCACCATGGTTTACGGCTCAATGGGGGGTGACGGCCAGCCGCAAACGCAGGCCGCCGTGTTTATCCGCCATGTAGTACAGGGGCAATCTTTGCAACAGACGATCAGCGGCCCGCGCTGGCTGCTTGGCCGTACCTGGGGCGAGAGTTCGGATTCACTGAAACTCGAAGGCCGTTTTGCCTATCCGACGCTGGCCGGGCTGAGGCAGCGTGGTCACGACGTCGAACTGTTGCCGGATTTCAGTGAAGCCGTCGGTCACGCCGGTGCCATCGTTCGTCACACCAACGGCATGTTTGAAGGTGCCTCCGACCCGCGCAGCAACGGCAGCGCCGCCGGTTTTTGATCAGGGTTTGCATAACAGAATGGATAAGGAAGCAGAATGAAAAATACCTCCGCAGCGACCGACTGGGCCGCCTATATCCGCCAGATGGAATCCGTTCTGGCGCTGGAACTCGACGACGCACGCCGTCAGGAATTGCTGGTGCAGTTCAGCCGCATTGCCCAAATGGCACAACCGCTGATGGATTTACCGCTGGATCCGCGTCTGGAAATTGCCGGGGTGTACCGCGCATGAAATCGTTTGATAGCTTTACCGTCAGCCAGTTACATCAGGCGATTGCGCAGGGCGAAATCTCGGCCACAGAAATCGCCACCTCCACGCTCGACGCCGTTGAACAGGCCAATCCGGTCATCAACGCCTGGACGCAAATCACCGGCGATCGCATGCTGAGTGAAGCAGCGAAAGTGGATAAAAGCCGCGCCAGCGGTGCCGTACTTCCGCCGCTGGCGGGCATTCCTTATGCGGTGAAAAACCTGCTGGACGTGGCCGGTGAAGTGACGCTGGCCGGTGCCAGCCTCAACAGCAGCAACGCCGCTGCACGCCATGACGCCTGGACGGTTTCACGCCTCGCGGCACAGGGCGCGATGCTTTCCGGCATGCTGAATATGGATGCTTACGCCTACGGTTTCACCACGGAAAACAGCCATTATGGTGCCACCCGTAACCCGCGGGATCTGGCGCGCGTGGCCGGAGGATCTTCCGGCGGTTCAGCCGCCGCCGTGGCTGCCGGGCTGGTGCATTTCACCCTCGGCAGTGATACCAACGGCTCGATCCGTGTGCCGTCCTCATTAAGTGGTATTCTCGGCCTGAAACCGACCTTCGGGCGGATTTCACGTCGCGGCAGCCAGCCGTTTGTCGCCAGCCTCGATCACATCGGCCCGATGGCACGTTGCAGCGAAGATTTGTCGCAGGTCTATGACGCCATACAGGGCACGGATCCGCAGGATCACTTTCAGGCTGACAAACCTGTCACAGAAACATTTTCCCAGCTTAAGCGCGGGCAACAGGGCCTGCGCAGCGCCGTACTGGGCGGATACTTTTCTCTCTGGTGTGACGACCACGCCAAAGCAGCCGTACACCGGATAGCGCAGGCACTGGAAGCCCAGGAAGAAATTGAAATGCCACAGGCCGGGCTGGCACGATCCGCCGCGTTTATCATCAGCGCGTCGGAAGGCGGCAATCAGTACCTGCCAAAACTGCGCAGCATTCCGGAACAGTTTGAGCCACTTTCACGTGAGCGTCTGCTCGCTGGCGCAATGATCCCGGCGGCATGGTATGTTCAGGCGCAGCGTTTCCGTCAGCAATTTCAGCAGCAAATCTTGCCCTTGTTCGATCATTGGGACATTCTGATCGCCCCTGCCACGCCGTGTCCGGCAACGTTGCTTGGTCAGGAAACCATTCGCATCAACGGTCAGGATCTGCCGACACGCGCCAACATGGGCATGCTCACGCAGCCAATTTCGTTCCTCGGCTTGCCGGTGGTGACGGTGCCGGTCACCACGTCGACCGGCCTGCCGATAGGATTACAATTGATTGCGCCACCGTGGCGCGAAGATCTCTGCCTGCGTGCCGCCTGGGCACTTGAGCAGCAGGGAATAGTGAATGTCAGCAGTTCTCCGGTGATGCCCGCGTAACAACCCGCATCCCCGTTTTCCCAGGGTGAAGTGAAAAGAGTAAAGAGAGTCACTATGAAAACTGAACATATCGACCGCCCGGCGATCCTCGCCGAAATGAATGCGGCGTTTTATCGCTATGAACAGGCGCTGATCACCAACGATACCGCCGTACTCGACGAACTGTTCTGGCACGACCCGCGTACCGTGCGCTATGGCGCGGGAGAGAATCTTTATGGCATTGACGCCATCCGCGCATTCCGCACAGCGCGATCGTCACAAGGGTTAGACCGGGAACTGGTCAACACGACTATCACCACGTTTGGCGATGACATGGCGGTCGCCAGCACAGAATTCCGCCGGGAAGGCAGCGACAAGATTGGTCGTCAGCAGCAAACGTGGGTGAAGATGGCGAGTGGATGGAAGATTGTGGCGGCGCATGTGAGTCTGATGGTTTGACCGAACCAATGGGCGGTTCAGCTTTGGAAAGCTGAGGAAACTGTTCTTTTCCAGGAATGGACGGTGACAATTTCGGTTCCCACCGAGGGGAAATCTGAACGGTGATAATTTCGGTTTCTCAATAACAGCGATCACTTATCGCGCTGCGCCGAAACCGCCCAAAAGGGGAAAGTGCTTTTCCCCTTTTGGATTTCCCCTCGCTGTTACAACACGCGCTTCGCTCGCTGGCTATGTTCCAGTTACCACCATGACAGGCTGGAAATCTTGCCGCTCTGCGGTTCCTTCTCTCGGTCTTCGAGCCATAGGTCTCGAAGCCGCTCCGTTCAGCAAGATTTCTGAATCGCCCGTGGGCTTTTTAAAAAAATATAGTGAGGTTGTGAAGTTGAAGCCTGAGGCCGGTTCCAAAATCGCGCCGGAGGAGAGGTGGAAAACCGCGCGTCTTTTTGCGCGGGTTGTAACCCGAACGGAGGGCACCGCGGAGCGGCGGGATTTTGCGGCTATCACTATGGCTTATGAAACATAGCCAACGAGCAGAGCGCGCAGTGAAAGAGCCTGGGATTCTTAAGGGGTGCGGCGATAGGCGCCCCTTAAGGCCAGTTTGGGCGGCGAGCCCAAGGTTTTGAATTTGAATTTGAATTTGAATTTGAATTTCGAGATTAAACACCGAAATGTTTAACCCAATGGTCGGCAATGTCCTGCCGCTTACACACCCACACGCGATCATGCGATTCGACGTAATCGAGAAACCGCTGTAAAGCGCGAAATCTCCCCGGGCGTCCCAGGATCCGACAATGCATCCCAATCGACATCATTTTCGGTGAGGTTTCACCCTCGGCGTACAACACGTCAAATGTGTCTTTCAGGTAGGTATAAAACTGTTCGCCGGTGTTGAAACCCTGCGGAGAGGCAAACCGCATGTCGTTGGTTTCCAGCGTGTAAGGGATGACCAGATGCTGCCTGGTTTCGCCATTTTCCAGTTTTACCGGCGTCCAGAACGGCAGGTCATCGCCATAATAATCGCTGTCATACTGCAACCCGCCCGATTCCACCACCAGCTGACGGGTGTTCGGGCTGTCGCGTCCGGTATACCAGCCGGACGGCGCTTTGCCGAACAGGTCACGCAGCACGGTGATGGCTTTTTGCATGTGCTCCGCCTCTTCGGTTTTGCTCATGTCCTGATAATGGATCCAGCGCCAGCCGTGGCTGACAACATCGTAATCCGCTGCTTTGATCGCACTGACGATTTCCGGATTGCGAGCCAGTGCCATCGCCACGCCGAAAACGGTCAGCGGTAAGCCGCGTTTCTGAAACTCATTGTGGATGCGCCAGAAACCCGCACGCGAACCGTATTCGTACAGCGAATCCATCGACATGTGGCGGTCGGGGAAACTGGCGGCACCGATAATGTCCGATAAAAATTGTTCAGAACCGGCATCACCATGCAGAACGTTATTCTCTGCGCCCTCTTCATAATTGAGGACAAACTGTACCGCAATGCGCGCGTTGCCCGGCCAGTTAGCGTGGGGCGGGCGTCCGGCGTAACCGATTAAGTCGCGCGGGTAAGCATCAGTAAAACCGTATTCAGTATCAGACATAGTGTTCTCTCAGATTCAGCCCGGCAAAACGGCCAGACAAGGGTTTTTCCAGCGGATAATCCAGATCACCGTGTTTACTGGTCGTCAGGCGAAGAGCCGCCAGTGACTCGACCATTTTGACCGCCGCGCTGACGCCATCGATCACCGGTATATGCAGCTCGCGCGTCAGTTCCTGCGCCAGATCGGCCATTCCGCCACAACCGAGCACGATCGCCCCGCTGCCGTCAGATTTTTTCGCCGCGATACACTGCTCGCGCACTTTTTCCTGCGCCAGCCCGCTGCCGTCTTCCAGTGATAACACCGGCAGATCGATGGCGTGCAAGGCCGCGCAATGGCGTTCGAACCCGTACTGATGCAGTAAATGCCGGGCGATCGTCAGTGTGCGCGGCAAGGTCGTCACGATAGAAAATCGCGTCGCCAGCATCGTCGCCAGATGCATTGCCGCTTCCGCAATACCGATAACCGGCGCATGCGCCAGCTCGCGGGCAGCCAGTAATCCGGGGTCACCGAAACAGGCAATAATATGGCCGTCGACACCGGCATCGCGCCCGGCTTTTATCTGCTGCAACACGCCCAACGTGGCAATCGCTTCATCGAAGTGGCCTTCAATTGACGGCGCACCTTCTTCAGGGCAAACGGCCAGAATTTGTGTATCCATCCCCGCAACCGAGCGGGCAGTTTGCGCCATCACTTCGGTCATCGCCTGGCTGGTGTTCGGATTGATCAGTTGTATACAAAGTGATTTGACCATCAGCCTGGCTCCTTACCTGCAACCGGCTTCTGAACCGCAAATATCTGCGCAAAATCGGGGGTCTGCCCGTTATGTTGCTCAAAACGCAGACTGGCGACGATGGTGTCGAAATGATGCGCCATGCTTGCCGTCAGCCCGGCGACGTCGCGCTTTTTCAGCAACTCAATAAGGTCGTCATGATCATGGCAACGGCAGCCCTGTTGCCACGGTGCGCCCCAGGCAGCAATCGCCAGCGAGGAACGCAGGGTCAGTTGCGAGACAGATTCAGTCAGCACTTTATTGCCGGAAATAGCCTGAAGCTGAACATGGAAGGCGGCGGAAAGGCGGATCGCAGCGGCACCGTCACGTTCATCGTGCGCGCGCTTTTCTTCCTGCACCAGTTTTTTCAGCGCCACCAGATGTGGCGACTGGCAATGCGCAATCACCAGCGGCAGGTTGGCGCACTCCAGGATTTTACGGGTTGCGAAGACATCGCGCGATTCTTCAGCGTCCGGCGTGGTGACATGCGCACCACGCTTGGGCAATAACGTCACCAGTTGCACTGCGGCAAGGCGCTGCAGGACGCGGCGAATCCCCGTGCGGCTGACTGAAAACACCTCAGCCAGCGCTTCTTCCGGCAATTTACTGCCCGGCAAAAGCTGGTGTTCCACAATAGATTTCACCAGCGCGTTATAAATATGGTCGTCCTTATCCTCGGTAAAATAGGCCGTATTAAGCCCGTTCCAACTGGTCATTGCCGTTACTCCGTATACCGTTCGAGAATTTAATCGTATACATAAAAGTTAATTTTTGTATACAAAAAATGAAATTTGGCCTGATTCATGCAGTGCTCCTGTGACTGCTTTTTAACTTTTGGCAGCCGGCATCCGGCTTCCGACTTTCACATGTTGTTTATGACAGGAGCACGATTTATGCCAAATCAGGAAATCACCTCCGCCACGGCGTCATCAGAACAGAGCGCCGGGATCATCAAACCTTATTACAGCCCGAAGCTGTGTAACGATGATTTAGCGCCCACCCGTGACCAAAACTGGAGCTGGTACAACATATTTTCTTTCTGGATGTCCGATGTGCACAGTATGGGCGGCTATGTGGTGGCCGCGAGCTTCTTTACGCTCGGCCTGACCAGCTGGCAGGTTCTGCTGTGTTTGTTGTGCGGGATTTGTATCGTGCAGATTTGTGCCAACCTGGTGGCGAAACCGAGCCAGCAGGCCGGTGTGCCTTACGCGGTCATTTGCCGTCAGGCATTTGGCGTATTCGGGGCGAATATACCGGCAGTGATCCGCGGGCTGATCGCTTTCGCCTGGTACGGCATTCAGACCTATCTGGCGGCTAATGCGTTAATGCTGGTGCTGCTCAAATTCTTCCCATCGCTGACACCTATGACCCTTCCGCACTGGCTGGGATTGTCGGCGCTGGGATGGGTGTGTTTCGGCATTATGTGGGTGTTGCAGGCGATGGTGTTCTGGCACGGGATGAGCGCGATTAAGCGTTTTATCGATGTGGCGGGTCCGGCGGTATATGTCGTTATGCTGATGCTGGCGGGCTGGATTTTGTATAAAACCGGGCTGAGCAATATCTCCTTTACGTTATCCACCAAAACCCTGACGGTCGGCCAGCAAGGCTGGGAAATGCTGACCGCCACGGCGCTGGTAGTGTCTTACTTCTCCGGTCCGCTGCTGAACTTCGGCGACTTCTCACGTTACGGGAAAAGCATGGGCGAAATCCGTCGTGGTAACCGCTGGGGCCTGCCGTTTAACTTCCTGCTGTTCTCGATTGTGACCGTAGTGATCGTTTCAGGGACACAATCACTGTTCGGGCAGATGATCACCGATCCTATCGAAACCGTCAGCCGTGTGGGTAACAGCGTGGCTGTGGCGCTCGGCCTGCTGACCATGATCATCGCGACCATCGGTATCAATATCGTGGCGAACTTCGTGTCTCCTGCGTTCGACTTCTCTAACTGTTCTCCGCAGAAAATCAGTTTCCGTACCGGCGGGATGATCGCCGCAGTCGGTTCTGTTCTGCTGACACCGTGGAACCTGTTCCAGTCACCGGAAATTATCCACTATACGCTGGACGTGCTGGGATCCTTTATCGGGCCACTGTTCGGGATTTTACTGGCGGATTATTACCTGATTAAACGCGGTCATATGGATGTGGATGCGCTGTTTAACGCCACGCCTTCCGGCCGTTACTGGTACCGCAACGGGTTCAACCCGAAAGCGATTGCCGCGCTGGTGCCGGCGGTGGTGATTGGTCTGGTGATAAGCTTTACGCCGAGCCTGCATCAGGTAGCGAACTTCAGCTGGTTTATTGGTGCCTTCCTGGCTGGCGGTTTCTATCGTTACATCGCCCGTCATGATCGTGCGACCAGCGGTGCAATTGGCTATATGAAAACCGAAGCGGAATAACAGGAAGGAAATAGCCAGGACGGCTGAAACGACGAAGCCCTGAGTGATTTCTCACTCAGGGCTTCTGAATAGTGGCGGAACGGACGGGGCTCGAACCCGCGACCCCCTGCGTGACAGGCAGGTATTCTAACCAACTGAACTACCGCTCCGCGTTGTGTTCTGGTTAAGAACGGAGCGGATATTAAGGAATGGCCGCCGTTACGTCAATGCTTTTCCTGATATTTTCAATCAACCGCACAGTTTTTCCGCAGGCTGGACAATTTCAATCCAAAAGTCAGAAAAACGGCTTACGAACGCCACAAACAGCTACCGCCCTTTTTCACCACTAAATCTAAACGCTCTTCATGCCACGCCAGTTCCTGATCAGTGGCGGCGATGACTTTTAACCCGGAGGCTGGCCGCGCAACACGCTGGATCCCCAAGCCGTCAGCGCCAGTATTTTGCTCGCCTTCGTGGGTGAATTTAATGCTGGTCTGGCCGCCGGTCATCATCAGATAGACTTCGGCAAGAATCTCGGAGTCAAGCAACGCGCCATGGAGCGTACGCTTGCTGTTGTCGATCAGGTAGCGATCGCTCAGCGCATCGAGGTTGTTACGCTTGCCCGGGAACAGCTTGCGCGCCATGGCCAGGCTGTCGGTAATTTTGCAGAACGTCTCGGTTTTCGGCAGATTACGGCCGAGCATGTCGAACTCGTAATCCATAAAGCCGATGTCGAACGTCGCGTTATGAATGACTAATTCGCCGCCGCGAATGTATTCAATGAAGTCGTCGGCCACGTCGGCAAACGTCGGTTTATCAGCGAGGAATTCATCGCTGATACCGTGAACGCCAAAGGCTTCCGGATCCACCAGACGATCGGGTTTGAGATAAACATGGAAATTGCGCCCTGTCAGGCGGCGGTTAACCACTTCAACAGCACCGATTTCGATAATCCGGTGCCCTTCATAATGGACGCCGAGTTTATTCATACCGGTGGTTTCGGTATCGAGAACGACGATCCTGTTAGAGGTGTTTTGTAAATCCATGGCTCATTATCCAACGCTGACAGTCAATTACAGAAACGATCTGCCCGGCGCGAGACAGGGTGACGCGCCGGGCACTTTTTCTTACGCAGGGATTTGCTGTGTAATGCAGTGGATGTTACCACCACCCAGCAGAATTTCACGGGCAGGAATACCCGTGATTTTGTACTCAGGATACATTTCACCCAGCAACTTCTCAGCTTGCTTATCCGTTTTAGCGTCGAGCAGCGGGAAGATAATGTGGTTGTTGCTGATCAGGTAATTGACGTAAGACGCCGCCAGACGGTTACCTTCCACACGCTCAATGGCTGTGCCCGGCAACACCCCGATCGTTTCTTCCGCAGTGGCATGCATAACCGGAGGTGAGGGCATTTTCCAGATTTTCAGGCTGCGCCCTTTGGCATCTTTCGCCGCTTCCAGCACTTTCAACGCTGCCGCCGAACGCGCGTACTGCGGGTCCTGCTGATCGTCAGTCCAGTGCAATGCAACTTCTCCCGGACGCACGAAGCAGCACATGTTATCAATGTGACCGTCTGTTTCGTCGTTAAATACGCCGTCTTCCAGCCAGATGAATTGCTTAACACCGAGGAGTTCCCGCAATTTCGCCTCAATCTCTGCCTTCGACAAATCAGGATTGCGGTTAGGATTGAGCAAACATTCAGCGGTGGTCAGCAAAGTGCCTTCACCATCAACATGAATGGAGCCACCTTCCAGTACCAGATCCGTTGAAACATAAGGAATGTGATGATAGTTCGCCACCTGACGCGCCACCCGCTGATCACGCTCCCAGCTTGAGTAAAGGCCACCGTGCAAGCCGCCCCATGCGTTGAATGTCCAGTCAATTGCCAGACGTTCACCTTGCGGATTGACCACAATGGTCGGGCCGGTATCACGCATCCACGCATCATCGCTTTCCATTTCCACCAGCGTAATTTGTGCTGGCATCACTTCGCGTGCATTTGCCATTTCTGCTGCCGGAACCGCCATAAATACCGGCGTTTTGGTCGCAATCGCTGCCGCTACGTTAGCAAAAGCCAACTGGGCCGGACGCCCGTTAGAGCGCCAGTTATCGGTGCGATAAGGCCAGATCATCCAGACAGCCTGCTGCGCAGCCCATTCAGCGGGCATCGCAAAACCTTCAGCCTGAGGATTGATATCAATAGAAGACATCAGTTATTTCCTTGTTGAACCGTCGGACGTCGCGATTGCGCCATACATTTCAGGACGGCGGTCGCGGAACAGACCCCAGGATGCACGCTGTGCAGCGATAGCATCCAGATCAAAGGTATGAACCAGCACGGCTTCTTCCGTTTTGTTGGCCTGCTCAACCAGCGCACCGGTCTGATCAGCAATGAAGGAAGAACCGTAGAAGGTCATTTCATAATCAGGAATGAATTTGCTTTTTTCAGTACCAATGCGGTTTGAGGCGATCACCGGCACCAGATTTGCCGCAGCGTGGCCCTGCTGAACACGGGTCCAGTGTGGCTGGCTGTCAATTTCCGGATAGGCCGGTTCGGAACCAATCGCTGTCGGATAGAAGATAATTTCCGCGCCCTGTAATGCCAGACAGCGGGCAGTTTCCGGGAACCACTGATCCCAGCAGATACCCACGCCGATTTTCGCGTAACGGGTATTCCACACTTTGAAGCCGGTATCACCAGGAATGAAGAATTGTTTTTCCTGATAGGCCGGGCCGTTCGGAATGTGAGTTTTGCGATAGACATCCAGCACACTGCCGTCAGCATCAATCATGACCAGCGAGTTATAATAGGCGTTATTGCACTTCTCAAAGAAGCTCAGAGGAAGCACCACTTCCAGTTCTTTCGCCAGCGCAGAGAAATGGCGGATAAGCGCGCTGTTGTCCAGCTCCTGTGCCAGGCTGTAATGCTCAGGGCTCTGATCAATACAGAAGTAAGGTGCAGCAAAAAGTTCCTGAATCAGAATAACTTGCGCGCCTTTGGCATGTGCCTGGCGAACCAGCTTTTCGGCGTTAACAATATTATTTTCCAGATCCCAGCTGCAGCTCATTTGTGTTGCAGAAACCGTTACATTTCTCATCAGACATCCTTAAAGCATTGAAAAATTGGCAGTGAAAAAACCATGAAAGGCTCAACTCGCTCAGAGTTTTGAACTGGCACTCTGCATTTTCCTATTATATTGCAAAAGACAGCGCTCTCCAGCCAAAAGAGTGATGAATGCCCGGGCAACCTGTTACATCCCCCCGCTTTCAGACAGTTACACCTCAAGATATTGCTGTGCCCGGCACGGCGGTTTATGTCAGACTTGGTTTTTACATTTGATGAAAGAGCCTGCCAGATATGACCAAACAGGTAGAAATTTTCACCGACGGCTCCTGCCTGGGTAATCCCGGCCCCGGCGGTTTCGGCGCGATTTTACGCTATAAGCAACACGAAAAAGAGTTCAGCGCGGGTTTTCGTCTGACCACCAATAACCGCATGGAAATGATGGCGGCGATTGTGGCGCTTGAAGCTCTGAGCACACCATGCGAAGTGACGCTGAGCACCGACAGCCAGTATGTTCGTCAGGGGATCACATTGTGGATCCACAACTGGAAAAAACGTGGCTGGAAAACTGCCGATAAAAAACCGGTGAAAAACGTCGATTTGTGGAAGCGTCTTGATGCCGCGATCCAGACGCATGAACTGAACTGGATGTGGGTGAAAGGCCATGCCGGACACCCTGAAAATGAACGCTGTGATGTGCTGGCGAAAGAAGCCGCAGGGAATCCGACGCTGGACGATTTAGGCTATCAGGCGGAGAATTAATTCCGCAGGCCCCACAGCCCATCCCAACCTTCCCCTTGTGAAAGGGGAAGGTGCAAGACTTCAGTCCCGATGCTCCTTCCGGTAACTCTTCGTTGCGCCCACCGCCTGCGGTATTTTCTGTTTCTGCGCAAGAACTTTTTTCGCGGTTGGCGTCAGCGGGAAAGTCCGTTTACGGGCAATAATCAGCGTCATGCACCCCAGCGCGGGAAGGTGCGTACTCAGCAATTTTCCGCCATTCTTTTTCCACGGCAGCACGTGAAAACGCCGGTGCACCATCACTTCATAATTAAGCAACGACAGCCAGTCGAGCAGACGCATTTGGGTAAACAAGCGGCTGCTGTACGGCTGACGTTTGCGAAAAAGCGGCATCAGTTTGCCAATGCCCAGCAGGCTGAGCGGATTAAAGCTACTGAGCACCATCCAGCCATCATCAATCAGCACGCGGTCCACTTCGCGCAGAATGCGGTGCGGGTCATCCGCGTAGGCCAGCGTATGGCTGAGCAGGCAGGCATCCACTGATTTTGCTGCGAAAGGTAAATGGTACGGATCACCCCGAACATGCAGCCCCTCGCCTTCCTGGGCAAAGTTTACCTGATGCGAGATCGGGCATGCCCGGGCGTCGATTTCGGCACTTAATGCGCCGATTTTCAGCAGGTGGAAACCGTAAAGTTTCCCCCACCAGGGTTGCAGTTGTTGCTCAAGCGCGGCACGGTAGTAGCCGCCGCACGGGATCTCATCCCAGGAAGCCGGAGCAACAATGGTCTTGCGGATGCGGGCTGGTCGCATAGTTTATTATCTTCTTTCAAGCAGTTGCCAAAGAGAGGTTGCCATGAATCTTATCAGTATTCCGGCGTTGCAGGACAATTACATTTGGATGCTCGATGACCAGCAGGGGCATTGCCTGATCGTCGATCCCGGCGAAGCAGCGCCAGTTTTGGCCGCGTTGAAAAAGGCCAATTTAACCCCGACAGCCATCCTTCTGACACATCATCATCACGATCATGTGGGGGGCGTTGATGAGATTTCGAGCCATTTTCCGGGTCTAAAAGTATACGGACCTCACGAAACTGAGAATAAATTTAGTCAGACTAGTCTTAAAAATGGTGAAAAAAGGGTAATTGGCGGTCTGGAATGGCAGATCTTTGCTACGCCCGGTCATACGCTTGGTCATATTTCATACTATAGCGCGCCTTATCTTTTCTGTGGAGACACGATGTTTTCCGCCGGATGTGGTCGTTTGTTCGAAGGGACGCCGGAGCAAATGTACCAGTCGTTTCAACGGTTAGCGGCGTTGCCTGACGAAACATTAGTCTGCGCAGCACATGAGTACACTCTTTCAAATCTTAAGTTTGCGCGCTCTATTTTACCGGAGGATGATGATATTCTTTCTCATGAGCACAAAGTGCAACAAATGCGTGAAAAGGGACAATCTTCCCTGCCTTCAACCCTCGGTCTTGAGCGTAAAATCAACCTCTTTTTACGATGCGATGACGTTGATTTACAAAACAAATTAAACCTTAACGATCCCTTAAAGCCTGACTGGCAGGTTTTTGCCTATTTAAGGGCACTCAAGGATAGCTACTAGACCCAAAGGTTGTGTTTTTTTCCGAAGCAAAGTATTATCGCTCGTCTTTTAAGCAACTATGACACACACATGAAGGCAAACGCGATCCTAATAATCGCCTCCATGTTGCTCACAGGTTGCCAGGCGTCCAGGCAGGGCGTGAAGGTACCGGAACAACATGCACAGAGTTTGTCTTCAGCAAGTCAAAGTGAAGAAGCAGGACAGTTCACAGGTGATGGCCGAGCGGCCTCTGGGGGATGGTTGGATGGAAACGACACCGTCTCCCAACAAAATCTGTGGAACTTCATAGGCGACGAGCTGAAGATGAAGGTTCCGGATAATCCCCGGATCCGCGAGCAAAGAGTTAAATATTTAAAAAATAAGAGCTATCTCCACGATGTAACATTACGGGCAGAGCCGTACATGTACTGGATCACCGAGCAGATTAAGAAACGTAATATGCCGATGGAACTGGTACTGCTACCCATAGTGGAGAGCGCTTTTGACCCCAAAGCAACCTCATCAGCTAACGCTGCAGGGTTGTGGCAAATTGTGCCGCAGACGGGTCGAAACTATGGTTTGAAACAAAACCAGTGGTATGACGGACGCCGTGATGTTGTGGCTTCGACAACTGCTGCGCTTGATATGATGCAACGTCTGAACAAGATGTTTGGTGGCGACTGGTTACTGACCGTTGCTGCGTATAACAGCGGTGAAGGCCGTGTCATGCAAGCGGTGAAAGCGAACAAAGCCAGAGGCCGTTCCACGGATTTCTGGGCACTGGCGCTGCCACGTGAAACATCGATTTATGTGCCGAAAATGTTAGCCCTTAGCGACATTCTCAAGCACAGCAAGAAATACGGTATCAATCTGCCGAAACCGAGTGAAGACCGTGCTCTTGCGCGTGTTGAAGTCGGACAGCAGATGCAACTGACCCAGGCGGCTGAGATGGCGGGCATGTCCCTGACCAAGCTTAAGTCGTTTAACACTGGCTACAAGAAAAATGTAACCGCGCCGAATGGCCCGCATTACATTGTTCTGCCGAAGGCGCATGCCGACCAGTTAAAAGATTCACTGGCTGATGGCGATATTGCCGCAGTACAGGAAACCAAACTGGCCAGCAACACTCCGTCAGGTGCAAAACAGTACAAGGTTCGCTCCGGCGACAGCTTGTCTGGCATTGCAGCCCGGCTGAATGTGAAGACCCGTGATTTACAGCGTTGGAACAATTTGCGCTCAGCAGGCGCGTTAAAAGTTGGGCAAACACTGCAGGTGGCGGATAACAGCGTCAGCAATACCAGTGCCAATGGCGGCAGTATCACTTATCAGGTACGTAAAGGTGATTCATTGTCGAGCATTGCTAAGCGTCACGGCGTCAACATCAAGGATGTGATGCGCTGGAACACCAATGCCGACAACCTGCAGCCGGGCAACAAGTTAACGTTGTTCGTCAGCAACAAGATGAGTCCTGATACCTGATTCGAAAGGTACCGGTAATAAAAAAGCACCCTGAATATTCCGGGTGCTTTTTTTATGTCTGCGTTTTTTAGCGGACGAATTAAGCGTTATTGCGTCAGCGGTTTTCCCGCCATAAATTCTACCCGCAACGGGTTATGGTCAGAGGCTCGTGTTTCCATCACCGATGCGCTGGTGACGCTGAGATCCCGGTAGAAAATGAAGTCCAGCGGTCTGCCGAACGCCCGCTTGCGGTAATCAGAAGGAAAACGGACTTCCTCCAGATGGATATTTCCCGCAAAGCCAAACAAGGCATTGATACGCTGTTTGCTCCACGCATTAAAATCCCCGGCCATGATCACCGGCCCTTTGTGATTAGCAATCTGCTCACCAATCGGATCCAACTGCTTGCTGTAAACGTCGATGCCAATGCTGAAATTGACCGCATGAATGTTCACCACCATCAATAAACGACCATCTACAAGCGGATACACCGTAACTAAAGCCGATTTAGACAGCCTCAGAAGCGGCTCACGCTCACGCAGCGGGCAACAATAAACCGGATGTGCCGCAGAGAGTGTCATCAC
Organism: Rahnella sp. P4_A8; assembly: GCF_056402435.1. Classification (NCBI taxonomy): domain Bacteria; kingdom Pseudomonadati; phylum Pseudomonadota; class Gammaproteobacteria; order Enterobacterales; family Yersiniaceae; genus Rahnella; species Rahnella sp. P4_A8. The sequence continues at coordinate 171,269 of NZ_JBFUHK010000003.1, forward strand.
GCCAGAGGGGTGCTGAGGCAGCATAAAGGCAGGCACCTGATCGGCGGCCAGATAATTTGAGGTCGCGTAACGGATCAGTTCAGGGGTTGTCTGGGCTTCCTGAAGCAAGACCAGTTGCGCATCTTTGCCATAATCACGCAGAACTGACAACCAGTCAGCCCGCTGTTGTTTGAAGATATTCCACACCATCACGCGCAAAATATTCGAATTGGGCAGTGCAGCACCCGGCGGCAAATCTGGTCCTAAATGTGCGAGGACTCCCGGAAAGATTTGCTCTGCGGGCTGACCTGCGACATACCTCATTGCATATGTTTTTTTCCGCACGCTAATCGCCTGTTTACCCGTTATATCGTTGCTATATGAGAGAGATTCTCACAGCGAAAGCTCAGTATACGCCCGCAAGCGCTCAGGCCAAATCTGTTTACATTGGTATACAACCTGGTCACATCTATAGGCTAGCATAAAAATAAAAACGGCCCGCCAGAGGCGAGCCGTGCAGACGCAGAATGACAGGATAATCAGGCCAGCGCCGCTTTGGGTTTTCGGTCCAGATGGCCGCTCAGGCAGATAAGCAGCAGCGCACCCGCGACGATAACCGCTCCAATCCATGGCGTTTGCGCCAGGCCAAGGGTGGAAACCACCTGCCCGCCAATCACTGACCCCAGGGCAATACCGACGTTAAAGGCCGCAATGTTCAGGCCGGAAGCAACATCGACCGCATTTGGCGTCACCTCTTCGGCTTTCTGCACCACATAAACCTGTAATCCCGGTACGTTACCGAAAGCAAAGATGCCCATCACCAACAGCGTGATTAACGCCGGAATACCGAAACCTGAAGTGAACTGGAAAATCAGGAGCAGCACAGCGAGTGCGGCAAAAATAATCGTCAGCGCTTTGACTGCGCCATGACGGTCAGCCAGTTTGCCGCCCCAGATATTCCCGATGGCCACCGACACGCCATACGCCAGCAGGATCCAGCTCACCATGCTGGCTGAGAAACCGGCTTGTTCCTGCATCATCGGAGCAAGGAACGTAAAGGTAGTGAATACGCCACCGTAACCCAGCGCGGTAATGGCGTAAATGAGTAACAGTCGCGGATTCATCAGCACTTTTACCTGATCTACAATGCGTGACGCAGGTTTGTTTTTGATGTTATTGGGCACCAGAATAGCGCTGGCAATAATCGCCACGACACCAATAACTGACACGGCGAGGAAGGTTTCGCGCCAGCCAAAATGCTGACCTATAAATGTCCCGAGCGGCACACCGGTCACCAGCGCGACGGTCAGACCGCCAAACATCAGCGCAATCGCAGAAGCCGCTTTTTCTTTCGCCACCAGACTGGTGGCGATCGTCGAGCCAATAGAGAAGAAAACGCCATGCGCCAGACCGGTCAGCAGACGCGCCATCACCAGCGTGCTGTAATTCGGTGACTGCCACGCCAGCAGATTACCCAGCGTGAACAACACCATCAAACCAATCAGCAGCGCTTTGCGCGGTACGCGGCTGGTCAGCGCCGTCAGAACCGGCGCGCCAATCGCCACACCGAGGGCGTATATAGACACCAGCAAACCGGCTGACGGGACCGAAACCCCCAGTTGCTGCGCGATAGTCGGCACCAGCCCGACGATGACAAACTCTGTTGTTCCTATAGCAAACGCACTGATGGTCAGTGCTAATAGTGCAAGCGGCATAACCTTTACTCCACATGAATATCGATTTGATGGCGACGATTATCAGCTTGTGCTTAAATGACTTAAATAACCAAAGTATCAATTTATTTATGCCGGAGTAACAACAATGCGAGCCAGTTCCGAAGAGTTGATTACGTTTGTGACTGTGGTGGAAAGTGGCAGTTTCAGCCGTGCCGCTGAACAACTGGGTCAGGATAATTCAGTGGTCAGCCGGACATTAAAACGTCTGGAACAAAAGCTGGGGATCACCCTGCTCAACCGCACCACGCGTCAGATCAGCCTGACGCACGAAGGCGAGCGCTATTTCGTCCGGGTACAAAAAATCCTGCATGAGATGGCGGCTGCAGAAGATGATTTGCTGGAGAACCGCGACGATCCGCAGGGGCTGTTGCGAATCGATGCCGCAACCCCGGTCATTTTGCATGTCATTTCACCGCTGGTGGCCGAATTTACTGAACGTTTCCCGAAGATGTCGCTCGCACTATTCTCCTCCGAGAGCAATATCAATCTGATCGACCATAAAGTGGATGTGGCGATCCGCGTCGGTGAGCTGGAAGATTCCAGCCTGCGGGCGCGCAAACTGATGCTGAGCTATCGCAGCGTGCTGGCTTCGCCGGATTACCTGAAAAAATGGGGAACGCCGCAAAGCGCCGATGATTTACTGAAACACCGTTGTCTGGGCTTTAACGAAGTGGTTGCGCTGAATAAATGGCCGCTGCTGTGCGCTGACGGTCAGCAACTGACGGTCACACCATTTATCAGTTCAGGAAGCGGTGAAACACTGCGCAGGCTGTGTTTGCAGGGCAATGGTATTGCCTGTCTGTCGGATTTTATGACTGATGAAGATGTGGCGCGGGGTGATTTGGTAAAACTGCTGGTGCCGGACATTATGCGCATCGCCATGCCGTTGCACGCGGTGTATTACAGCGATCAGACCGTCAGCACACGTATCCGGTGTTTTATTGATTTTCTCAGTGAGAAGCTTGGGGCTGGAAGAGCTTAAATGCCTGCTTCTCCCCCTTTGCAGGGGGAGGCGTTGTGGATCAATCCCACGCAGGCGCCAGACCTTCAGGGCTGACCAGACGCCCGTTGCGTTCAAGCGCAGCGATCTGCTGCATATCCGCATCTGTCAGCGTCAGTTGTTGCGCCAGCAGATTACTTTGCAGGTTTTCACGTTTGGTCGATGACGGGATCACCGCGTAACCCAGTTGCAATGCCCAGGCCAGAACGATCTGTGCAGGTGTTGCGTTATGGCGGGCGGCAATCTCAATAATCGTCGAATCTTTCAACGCGTCGCCGTAAGCCAGCGTCATGTAAGACGTCACGGCAATACCGTTCTGGCGGGCAAAATCGACTACGGTCTGGTTTTGCAGGAACGGTGAAAGTTCAATCTGGTTAGTCGCAATCTGATCCGCGCCCACCGCGTCGATCGCTTCCTGCATCAGTGCAACGGTAAAGTTGGAAATACCAATTTCACGGGTCAGGCCCATTTTCTTCGCCTCAACGAGCGCATGCATTGTTTCTGCCACGCTGACGGCCTGATTCGGTGACGGCCAGTGGATCAGCGTCAGATCGACATAATCGGTTTTCAGTTTGCGCAGACTGTCTTTCAGGCTGTCGATGACTTTGTCAGCCGCAAGGTTTTCAATCCAGATTTTGGTGGTGATGTAAAACTCTTCACGCGAGACACCGCTTTCAGCCAGTGCATCGCCGACAGCCGCTTCGTTGTCATAAATTTGTGCGGTATCGATGGCGCGATAGCCCAGTTCCACGGCGGTGGCTACGGACGCTTTGACCACGTCATCTTTCAGGCGGAATGTGCCCAGACCGAATGCAGGAATACTCATACTGTTCTCTCTTTTAATGTTTCAGGAAGATAAATCTTGGAGAGAGTATGGACTGCGCATTCATGGATAAAAACGACCGCTTTGCCAGAAGACTTTTGATGTGAGCGCAATAATCAGGAAAGGGAAAAACGGGTCCAGTGCCGTGAAACCTGCCAGATAAAACCGCCTGACGCGGCATCAAACCGATATTCATCAACGTCAGAGACACCGGCAGGCAACGCCAGCGCGCGCATCACGGACTCATCCGCAGCGCACCATAACCGGCTTTCAGCGGCAAGTTGTGAAGTAAACTGCTGATTGTCTGGATCCAGGCGAAGCCTGTCCATCTGCCACACACTGCCGCCCTGCTGTTTCAGCCACGCTTCACGCAGACACCATAGCTGCCAGAACGCCGTTTGCGGGCAAGCCTGTTCCACCAGCCACTGACATTCGATATCACTGAATGCGGCGCGTGCCACGTTAAGATAACGTGGGCGCGGGCGGATTTGCTCCACATCACCGCCACTTTCACCCGCCGGACATAACAACAGTTGCAGATGATTTTTACTGTGGCTGAGGGAGAAATGTGGCAGAGAAGCATCCGCAAAAGACGGTTTTCCCTGCGCGGAAATCTGCAGAGCGGGTAAGTTGTCACAGCCATTGAAAACTGACATGGCCTCGGCCAGAAGCGCCCTGCCCGCGTACCATTGCTGGCGGCGGGCAGGATTCATCCCTTCACTTTTTTCGAGCCATTCTGCGGGCAAACGTGACAACGAAAAGTTGTCATCCAGCGACGCAGTAATGACACGCGCAACATTCATCGTTACGGCCAGCGACGGAAAACTAAAGAGGTATTAATTCCACCGAATGCAAAGTTATTCGACTGGATAAATTCAGTCTGAATATGACGTGATTCGCCCATTACGTAGTCGAGTTCGCCGCAAAGCGGATCCGGCTGCGTCAGGTTGATAGTCGGCACGAACCGGTCTTCGCGCATCATTTCCAGCGACATCCACGCTTCCAGTGCACCGCAGGCACCGAGTGTATGACCAAAGTAGCTTTTCAGTGACGAGATTGGCGTCTGATTGCCAAACACCGCAGCGGTCGCGTGGCTTTCGGCAATATCACCGCGGTCGGTGGCCGTGCCATGTGCACTGATATAACCGATTTCAGAAGCAGGTATACCGGCATTTTTCAGCGCTTTTTCGATGCAAATCTGCATCGTCGATTGCTGCGGCTGAGTGATATGGGACGCGTCGCAGTTAGTGGCAAAACCCACGATCTCGGCGTAAATTTTCGCACCGCGCGCCTGTGCATGTTCCAGTGACTCGAGGATCAGTGCCCCGGCACCTTCGCCGATCACCAGTCCGTCGCGCTGCGTATCAAACGGACGCGGCGACAGTTCAGGATGCTCATTTTGCTGGCTGGTGGCAAACAGCGTGTCAAACACAGCAGCTTCTGACGGGCAAAGTTCTTCCGCGCCGCCTGCCACCATCACCGTCTGGTAACCGTGTCTGATGGCTTCATAGGCATAACCGATCGCCTGGCTGCCCGAGGTGCAGGCGCTGGAGGTTGGGATCACCCGTCCTTTCAGGCCAAAGAACAAACCTGCATTCACCGCTGTGGTGTGCGGCATCATCTGCACGTAAGTCGTACCGGTAATATTGTTAGTGTGCTTTTCCGTCAGCATGGTAGCGAATTCGCTGACCGGACCCGTGCTGCCAGTGGATGATCCGAAGGCAATACCGGTTTCGCCGTCAGTCAGCACCGGGTCTTCCAGTAAACCGGCCTGCTCCAGCGCCAGTTCAACCGCACGGGTTGACAGCAGGGAGACGCGGCCCATCGAACGGATGCGCTTGCGGGTGTAATGCGCCGGGATAACAAAATCATCCACCGGCGCACCCAGATGCGTATTCAGCCCCTGGTAAATCAGCCATTCGTCCATGTGGCGGACAGCGTTTTTACCCTGTTGCAGGCGGGTGGAAATCTCGTCCCAATGGTTGCCGAACGCCGTTATGCCTTTCATACCGGTAATGACTACGCGCTGGCTCATACCATGCCTCCGTTGATGGAAATCACCTGGCGGGTCACATAACCGGCGATATCTGACATCAGATAGCTTGCCAGTCCGGCAACTTCTTCTGCCCGGCCCATACGTTTGAGCGGGATCATACCCATTGCGGCATCGAGTGCCGTTTTTTCCATATCCAGCATGCCAGTGTCGATCAGCCCCGGCGCAATACAGTTAACAGTGATTTTGCGTTTCGCCAGTTCCAGCGACAGCGCTTTACAGGCACCGATAATTCCGGCTTTCGCCGCGCTGTAGTTGACCTGTCCGCGGTTGCCCGTAATACCGGAAACCGAGGAAAGCGCGATTATACGCCCGCCCTGACGCAGCCCAATCATCGGCATCACGCAGGGCTGTAAAACATTGTAGAAACTGTCGAGATTGGTGTGGATCACGCCGTCCCAGTCTTCGTCGGTCAGTGCCGGAAACGCCGCGTCGCGGGTAATCCCGGCATTATTAATCACACCGTAGTACGCGCCGTGCGCCTCAATATCGGCTTCAATAACGTCGCGGCACTGCTGGCGGTTGCTGATATCAAACTGCACAATTCGCCCGCTGCCGCCGTTGTCGGTTATCTGTTGCAGGGTGCTTTCTGCCCCTGCTTTATCGCTGTGGTAGTGAATGACCACCAAAAAACCATCGCCGGCTAACTGGCTGGCAATGGCTTTGCCGATCCCTTTGCTGGCACCGGTTACTAATACCGAACGCATCATTCCTGTTTCCCCTGAGTTAACTTAATAAGTTCATCCTTGTCTGGCTGGTATGTATTCAGCCGTCCTTTTGCAACCTGCAGGTTGTCTTTTTCTTGTTTAATGCAGATCACGCCTTCGAAGCTGGCGAGTTTTTCATCGCGCAGCACCATTGAGACGCTGATGAATAATTCACTGCCTGCCGCAAATTCCGGCACGCTGCATTTCAAAGCCCTGCCGCCCAGCAACATGCCAACCTGAGGCGGTTCGCTACTTTGTGCACCGTGCCAGCCGCTCCAGACGCCGACCGTTTGCGCGATAAGCTCAAGGGCATACCACGCAGGTAACGCGCCACGGACATTGAGAAACGGCGCCAGCACGCTGTTTTCGGACACCACCACGCTGCACAGCGCGGTCTCTTCTGTGACGCTAAGTACCTTATCCAGCAAAACCATCGGTGATTCATGCGGCAGATAATGCTCCGCGCTGAGCATACTCATGACGGCCTCCCGATCACAATGCAGGCGTTATTACCGCCAAAGGCAAACGAGTTGGAGAGAATAACGGGTTTCGCCAGCGTTTCGCCTTTTTCCACCAGCCGGATCGCCGCCAGACGGGTATCACGGGGCATCACGCTGAAATCCTGTGGCGGCAGGTTAAGATTTTGCGTCAGGATCAGCCAGCCCAGCGCCGCTTCTGTCGCACCCGCCGCGCCCAGCGTATGGCCAGTGAGATGCTTGGTCGAACTGCACGGCGTCTGGCTGCCAAACAGCCGGTGTATGACAGCGGCTTCTGCCTGATCATTGAGCGGTGTGGCGGTACCGTGTGCGTTGATGTAACCCACGTCTGCCGCACTCAGCCCGGCCTGCGCCAGTGCCATGCGGATTGCCCGTTCCGCGCCGAGGCCTTCCGGATGCGGTGCAGACATATGCCACGCATCGGATGATTCGCCAGCCCCCAGTAATGCGACGTCTGCGGGCTCACGGGTCAGCAGGATCAACGCCGAGGCTTCACCGATATTGATGCCATCACGATCTTGCCCGAACGGCGTACAGCGTCCGCGGGAGAAAGATTCCAGGCTGTTGAAGCCGTTCACCGGCATCCGGCACAGGCTGTCAGCGCCACCCACCAGCGCCGCGTCGGCCAGCCCTGCGTCAATCAGGCGTTTCCCGCTGATAATCGCTCGCGCGCTGGATGAGCAGGCTGTTGATAATGTGTAAGCCGGGCCACAGAGATCCAGCAACTCCGCCATAAAAAGTGAAGGATCGCCCAGTTCCTGTTGCTGGTAATCATAGCCCGACGGAAATTGCCCATGCCGGTGCAGATGGCGCACCGCCTCTTCGCCTTCGGCAATGCCCGAGGTACTGGTGCCCATAATGACCGCGACACGATCTTTACCGTACCGGCTGACAGCCGCGTGAACCTGAGACTCAATCTGTGCCAGCGCAGCCAGCAACAACTGGTTGTTGCGGCTGCGGTGCGCTGACAGAGAGCCGGGGATCGCGGGCAGTTCGCCGGTCACCGCGCCGAGCCAGACCGGCCGTTCTTCCGTCAGCCAGCCTTCCTGCAACGACATTCCCGGCGCGGCACCTGATGTCAGGCTGGCAGCGATTTGCGCATTGCTGTTTCCCAGCGCGTTAACCATGCCCACGGCCGAAAAATAAATCATGTTAGTCACCCACATTCTGGATAGTTATCTGGTAGTGGAACGCCATCTGCGTGATGGATACCGGCTGACGTCCGCTGCCCTGTGGCAGATAGTCGATGCGGGTGATCGTATGGCCCTGGTTATCCAGTAACGTGCGGCGCAGCGGCTGATCGTCCAGTTTCCAGCCCGCCGGCAACAGCGGCTGCCAGCGCTGCGCTGGCCAGTAGCTCAGCATAATATCGGCCAGAACTTGATTTGCTGGAGGTAAACCGTCGATCTTCATGGCCTGTTCGGTGTGGATCCCCGTTTGATCGTAGACCACTTTGAACAGGCGGATCCCCAGAGGGGAAAGCCCGGCAAGCTGTAACGACTTTCCATCCGCATTGAGCAGCACCAGCAAAGACTGTTGTTTACCTTTCACCGTGGCCGTCAGCAACTGCTGCTGGCTGACCGGTTTATCCAGGGTGGGCGCGGGTAATTTCACCTGCACGCCGCGTTTCAGCCAGGCTTGCGGCTGCGTATCTGAAGGGGGATTTGTCGCGCATCCGACAAGCATAAAAATCAGAAGTGTCAGCGCTGGCAGCATAAGCCGGGTCATTTTTTGCGTCCTCTTTTTTTAGCTGGCAAGGTCAGTGGCGACAACAGAAATGCCGTTAATATGCCAAAGCTCAGCACGATGCCAAAACTGCTGATCGCCTGCGTGGAACTGAACACCAGCATACCGAACGTCAGCAACGTGGTGACCGCAGCCATAAAAATGGCAAACATGGATGTCGTCGGCGTGCCGCGTGGATTGGTGAAAAACAGGGTGTAATTGATGCCGATCCCCAGCACCAGAATCAGCGCCAGCAGGGAGAACAAATTAAGATTATGGCCACTGAAGCCCAGCGCAGCGACGCCCATCCCAAGGGAAAGTAAGGTCGGAACCAGGCAAACAAGCCCGTGTGGCAGGCGAAAACGCCAGAGATAAGTGACCGCAATGACTGCAACGGCGAGCGCCAGTAGCCAGGTCAGATAAACACGGTATTGCGAAAACAGTTCGCTGAATTCAGTTTTACGATCGATCCAGCCGGTCCCCGGCATGGATGCCGCCAGCGCCGCCATGGCTGCGCTGTCATGAACGCCATTCACCGGGATCAGTGCGGCGCTGCGCCCGTCCGGCAGGGACAGCCACAACAAACGCCAGCCCTCACTGACCACGCTGTTGCGCCATTCCGGCACATCAACCGTCTGCGCACTGAGATCCGGCTTCGCCACCGGGATCCCCGCCTGCTGCAATTGTGCAATAATTTGCGGTGCGTGCTGGCGAAGCAGCGATAAATCCCGCTGCTGCTGTGCCTGAGAAGGCAGAGTGATCGCCCGGAATCCGTCAATCACCCCCTTCTCTTTGGCCTGCGCCAGCTTTGGCCGCAATGCTTCCAGACGTTGCAGTGTCTGCTCTGCGCTATCGCCGTATACCACCAGCCATTTCTGATCGTTCGTCTGCCCGGTCAGCGCGGCAATTTGCTGTTCCTGTAGTTGCAAACCAGCCGGAAGAGATTGCAAATCCGCAATGTCATCATTGATTTTCAGCCGCGATATTCCTGCCACCACCAGCACTAAAATCAGTAACGGCAGGCCAATGCGCACAGCTTTGCGACTACGCCAGGCCAGTAACCAGCGCATGATCAGCGTCAGCCCCGGCGCTGGCCCTGTCGGCAAACGCCTGGACAAATACGGATACCAGCACATCACGGTGATGCAGGCCGCACTCAGCCCAGCGGCGGCAAACACTGCCAGCTGCCGCAAGCCGGGGAATGGCGCAATCAGCAACATCAGATAGGCCACCACCGTGGTCAGCAGCGCCACCGATAACGCAGGGAACAGTTTTTTCAGACTTTCCAGCGGTGTGCTGGAATCGCCATGCACCCGCCGTTCGGTCAGGAAATACAGCGTGTAATCGGCAGAAATACCAACAATGCTGGTGCTCAGCACCAATGTCATCACGTGGATTTCACCAAATACCCACAGGGTAAACACCGTGCCTGACAGCGCGCCGATAGCGATTGATAGTAAGCTGAGCAGCATCGGCAGGACCGAACGAAACATCAGTAAAATCAGCACAAACACGCCAGTTACTGACGCCGCACCAATCGTGGAAAGATCGTGCTCAGCCTGCTGGCTGGCATAATTGCTGTAGAAAATCGTGCCACGCTCAAGCACTTTTGCACCCGGCCAGCGCGCCTCAAAAGCTTCTTTCACCGCACCAAGAGCCGCTACGGTTTGTTTAGCCGACGTGATGTCATAAGAAGACGCCTTCAGCTCGCCATGCACCATGTACCAGCTACGCCCCTTTTTATCACGGACCATCAGCCAGCCCTGATCCAGCGTCATACCGCCGCTGCTCTGCTGTTGCGCCATCTGCGAGGCACGAACCAGCAATAACGGATCGTTTGCCAGCTCTTTGCCACTGACGCCTGAAAATGCCGAATAGATCTGGCCGAGGATCCACTGACTTTGCGCATCAGCGCCCGATTTCAGACGCTGGCGTGTGGCGTCATCGAGCAACGCATTGCGATGTTTGAAGAAGAAAGTGCCCCACTCCTGCTGACGCTGTGCGTCCATCGAGCCCTGTACCTGACTCAGTTCAGGCAGCGCCTGCAAATGCTTCAGCCACTCAGCAGCGGGCTGAATACCCGCTCCCGGCGGCGGGCTGACCAGCCACATAAGCTGGCGATCCAGACGCTGAGTAAAGCCGTCAGAAAAAGCCTGCGGAATATCCGTTTCCTGCTGCTGCGGCAACAGCGCCAGAACGCTGCTGTTAATCTGGCTGCGTGGCAGTAACCAGAACAACGCTGCGACCAGTAGCACGATAATCAGCAGCCAGCTTTGCGCCAGTTTTCGATGAAGGTCAGGATGCAAAATGGCGTTTCTCTGCGTCAGTCAGCATGGCAGGCGTCGTTTTCTGATTGAAGAAACGAATATGCGTGGCGTCGCCCTGCATGTCATTAATATCGATATTGTTCAGAAAGGTTTCGCCATTGAGCGTAATACTGCGGAACAGACGGTTTAGCGGCGAGACCTTCGGCGTCAGAATCAGCGTCCAGGCGCCTTTACCGTGATCGGTAAAATCAAGCGAAAAATTCTCTTCCAGCACCTTGCGGTCTGCGTGGAACAGCGCGCTGAGCAAGGAATTAAACTGGAACATTTGCGGATTCGTCTCCGCCGTGACCACCTGTGGCTGCTGCCCCGCCATGATTTGCACCATGCGGTTTTCAGTCAGTAATAATGTCAGGCTGAACGGTTTTTCCTGCTGCCACCACAGCCCTTGTTGCCGGGCAATCAGCAGATTTCCGCTGGAATTGAGCGGTTGCGCCATCCCGCTGATGGTTCTTTGCTGCGCAAATTCAGCACGGAGTACCGGCACCTGACTGAAGCGCTGTTGTAATTCTTCCAGCGTAACAGCGTTTGCCGTTACGCTGAAAACCGTCAGTACAAATAGCAAAAAGGCTTTCACAGGCTGACTCCTGTTTTATCAAAAAGAACCTGCGGCGAGACAAAACACATTTCTTTGGTGGCAGCGTCTACCGCGACCTGTAACGTGTAACCTGTCGTTGTGCGTTTACCGGTTTCGATGTCGTAAATCTGATAGCCGATGCGCAAACGGTTTTCGATTTCCTCAAGCTGCGCATGAACGGCAATACGCTGTTCAAAGAGCAGCGGCGCGATATATTTCACGCGGGTATCAACAATCGGCCAGACATAACCTGACGCTTGCATCTGACGATAACCGTAATCAAATTGCTTGAGTAACTGCTCGCGCGCGACTTCCAGATAACGGAAATAGTTGCCATGCCAGACCACGCCCATTGCATCTGCGTCGTGGAAAGGAACCGTGATTTCAACGCGGGTAGAAAATCGCGGATCGTTAAAACGCGGATCAAGTTTGGAAGTCATATCAGTCAGGTTTCCTGTCAGGGGCAACATCCGTCGGATGTTGCCAGAAATCATAAAAATTGAACCAGTCGTGAGGCGCCAGCAGGCTGTAATGCTCAAGTCGTGCGGCATAGTGATCGACGGCAGACTGTAACGCAGACAGGCGGCTGGCACGCGGCAGGATCAGAGGATCCGCAAAAGATTCGCAGTAAATATGCAGACGCTGTCGCTGCATGATGCCAAACATCAGCATGACGGGCGCGCGTAGCGCTGCAGCCAGAATAAAGGGCCCCTGCGGGAATGCGGCGGGTTCACCCAGAAACTCGCTGTAAATCACGCGGGCATGCTCTCCACGCTGATGAGGACTGGCAGATGTCCGGTCGCCGACAATCGCCACCCACTCACCGGCATCCAGTTTTTCCTGCAATAAAATGGCGGTCTCCGGCCCCATCTTGTTCACCTGGATAAGGTTAACCACGGCCTGCGGGTTAATCTCTTTCATTACCTGATTGAACCGCTCGGCATGTTCGGTAAATACCAGCGCATTAACGGTAATGCGGTGATTGAGCGCGCCAATCGCGCGGCAGGATTCGATATCGCCTAAATGCGAGGCGAGGATCACCGTGCCACGCCCCGAGGCAATRTGCGATTCGCAAATTTCGGGATTGACCAGTACCGCATCGGTCAGGGTTTTATCGCCCTGCCAGCTCGCCAGTTTACTCAGCATAGATTCACCAAACCGCATGAAATGCCGGAAAGTGCTCAGCGGATAAGGCAGGGAAATATTGCGATGTGCGGCCGTTACGCGGACACGTTCCAGCCAGTTGGCAGAGGCATTGCGCTGTTTGCGGCCGGTAAGCCAAAAATAGGTGATGACCGGATAAAGCAGCAGACGAAAAGCCTGATATCCCAGTGTCCGGTAAACCGCCAGCATCAGGCGAATACCCCACAATCCTTTGCGTTCCTGTGTAGCAGACCAGTGCCGGGGACATTTTCTTCGCTGACGCAGCAAATAAGGAATACGCGGCAACATGCCAAAAAACAGCCGCGTGTGCATCCAGGAAATCTGCAGATTGTCCTTCACTGCATCAAAATGCGAGAGGCCATCTTCGGGATAGGTCACCCGCGTGGGCAGGAAACGGCTGCGCGTGCCCTGCCAGTAAAGGCGCACCATGATTTCCGTATCGAAATCCATCCGTAAACCCAGTGTTTTTTCCGCCATCAGTTGCAGACAAGGTTTGAGAGGATACACGCGAAATCCACACATACTGTCTTTGATTGAGAATGACAGGGTTTCAATCCAGACCCAGAAATGGGTGATATAGCGGCCATACAGGCGCGATTTCGGCACACTGTCATCGTAAACCGGCTGCCCGGAGATCAGACAATCCGGATGACTTCTGGCTTCAGACAGCATCGCGGGAACGTCTGAAAGCTGATGCTGGCCGTCGGCATCCACCTGTAAGGCGTGCGTAAAGCCTTTTTCAACGGCCAGCCGCAGGGCCGCCATCACAGCCCCACCTTTCCCCTGATTTACAGTTAATCGCGTCAGGCTCATCCACGGCGTCACACTGGCCAGACGTTGCAACTCTTCTGCTGTCTGCTCGTCGCTGCCATCATCCACCACAATGCAGGGCAAACCGAATGGCCGGAGACTCTCCAGTACGCCGGCCATCATCGGCCCGTGGTTGTAGCAGGGAATAATCAGGCAGGGAGAAAATGGGGCTGGCGGCATCATGGACATAAGGTTATTTTCCCGCTGCTGGCAATCGCCTCGCCCACGCTGTAACGGAATACCAGCCGCTGTTTTTCTTTCAGCCAGTCGATGTGCAAATCTACGGTTTCTTCAGGCAAAAGTGGTCGCTGGAATTTCACCACTTCCATGCCGGAAAATGCTTTATCCAGCCCCAGAAGTTCTTCGGCGTAGCCCATGACCCAGTTCACCTGCGTCACACCAGGCAAAATCGGAGACGACGGGAAATGGCCTTTAAACCAGAATAAATCCGCAGACAACCGGAGCGTGAGAAGCAGACGGGTGTCGCTGACGAGTTGCTGGTTCAGCACTTGAGGCAAAATCATAAGAACAGTTCCTGTAATTCAGCAGTCGCGCGTTTGCCTTGCTGGTTAAGAGGAATGGCAGACGCCAGACGCCAGTATCGCGGCACAGAGACCGGCGATAACCACTGGTGCAGCGTCAGGCGAATCTGCCCAAGCAGCGCGGCCTGCCCCTGCGCCTGTAATAACAGCTCTCCGCCGTGACTTAATACCAGTACGGCTGCGATATAAAGCCGCCCCTGTTTTTCGAGTGTCAGCACGCTGGCGTCGCTTAAAAGATCCAACGCACACAAACGCTGCTCAATTTCAGTCAGTGAGATCCGCTGCTCTGCAATCTTAACGATCCGATCCTTACGGCCTAAAAGAACAAACTGGCGTTGTCCGGCGGGCAATAGCTGGATTTTATCACTGAGGATCATGCCTTCCGGCTGCGGGAGCAGCGGAGAAATCAGGGAAATATTGCCATCAGCACAGGAAGAGAATCGGATATTTTCAAAAAGCGTCCAGGCTTCGTCTGGCTGATGTTGCGTACGAAAAGCAATAATGCCGCTTTCGCTGGTGCCGTAGATTTCTGTCGGCAGACAACCACAGACATTTTCTACCAGCAAGGCGGCCGCATTACTTAGCGGGCCTCCGGCAGAAAAGACATGCCGGCAGTGGGTTGGCTCCAAAGCCGGATCAAGGCGTTTAAGAAAGGCCGGACTGCTGGTCAGCACCAAAGTATTTTTACTGGCAAGTGACTGCAACTGTTCGTGATACTCCACACTTTTCGTCGCAAAAGGCCGGCCAAGCGACAGCGGCAACATAAAAGCAAAACTCAGGCCGTACATATGATGAGGCGCCACGGTGGCAACAAAGTGTGCATCTGCGAATTGATCGCCCCATCGCGCTGAAAGCCACTGGCTCTCCAGTTCAAGACAGGTAATTGGTTTGATTATTTTTTGCGGTTTACCGGYCGAACCGGAGGTAAATAAGTGAAGCGCGGGATTTTCTGGCCAGTTGGGTAAAACAGTCAATGGCTGATCCACTGAGCAAGGCAAACGCAGAACAGGGCAATCAATCGTCAAATCAAGATCGGTTATTAACGCATCAAATTCATCGCGTTGTTCAGCCAGAACGACCGGGCGAAAATGTCCAGGTAAAACCGGCGTGTTACCGCTGTAAAGCACTGCCAGCAGCGCCACGGCAAATGAATAGTTATCTTCAAAACACAATGCCCAGCGGGTATGCGATGTCGCGCTGATATGAGTCAGCAGAGATAATACGTCCTGGCGGAAATCACACTGACGCCATTCCCGGCTTTCGCTCCAGGCAACCAGATAATCATCTGCTCTTTCCGTGCTTAGCCATTTGCACATTGGCAGCGTCATGGCTGGCGCAGACGCTTTCTGACTATCCATTCAATACCCATTAATAAGCCAATCAGCAGATAACTGATCCCGCCGTTGTAAAGAGCCCATAGGGCCATATCGCCTTTCAGGCAGGTATATAAAGCAAATGATCCATTCCACAGAAAAAAAATGCACCAGACCTGGGTGACACGGCGTGTATAAACAACACCTTCGGGCGGTAAATCGGGTTCATTCAGTCGCGCAAGACGTTCAACCAAAGATTGCCGGGCGTATAAGGAACTGAAAAATACCCCCAGTAATAAAGCATTTACCGCGACCGGGTAATACAACAGCATAGAGGTTTCGCGTAATAAAAGGCTGCTGGCGACCAGCACAATCCCTGAGGCCGCAATCGCTTTTCCAAAAAAAGTTAACTGGGATAATTTTCCGCGAAAAGTCAGTAATCGCAGAATAAAGACAGCAATCAGCACAGGTGCCAGAACGCTAATTCCCCAACTTTTTAAACCGCACCATACGGCTAGCGGATAGACAATAACCGCCACCGGCATCGCCCAGCGGGCAATCTTCGCAACCTGAGAAAATGAGAAGCGCCGGGGTTTATCCACAAAAAAGATACCCACACATACTATGGCGCCGGGGAATTAAGTAATTCATCTATGGCATCAACAACATCCTGAACGGTGCGAACAGATTTAAACATTTCAGGCTTAATTTTTCTGCCAGTGATTTTCTGCAAATGAACCACCAGATCAACAGCATCAATGCTGTCTAATTCCAAATCCTCATAGAGTTTTGCATCCGGGCGGATATCATCTTCATCGATTTCAAATAGCTTGACTAATAACGCGCTAATCTGCTGGTAAATTTCTTGCTTCTGCATAGGAATCTCTTTAACCACGCTGTACTGATATAAATCTGGCCAAACTTTCAACAGAATAAAAGTGCTCGCGCATTTCCTGACTTTCCGCCGAAAGGATCACACCGTATTGCTTCTTTAATGCCAGACCAAGCTCAAGGGCATCAATAGAATCCAGCCCTAATCCGTCACCAAAAAGTGGGGCCTGCGTCTCTATCTCATCTGGCGTCATTCCTTCCAGATTCAGCGTCTCAATGATAAGTGCTTTTATGTCGTTACTTAATGAATCCATGACTTAATTCTCATTATTTTGCATATTGCTGCGCATCAACTCAGTGCACAAATACTGCGTCAGACGCCGTGCAGCCAAAGCAGGTGAAAGATCGCTTTCATCTAAAAAGTCTTCAGCCTTTACCTTATCGGCAACGGTAATCACAAACTGAGGTTTTACACGGGGAATTTCGTACCACTTCCCATTTTTTGTCAGCATGGGTGGCTGACATGAAATATGGACAATCCTGACATCACACCCCGCCCTCAGAGCAATGTTAGCGGCACCACGCTGCAGCGTCATCGGTTTCTCAGGTAAGGAGCGCGTTCCTTCCGGGAAAATTAACAGCGTACCGCCTGCTTGCAACCGGGTTTCACAGGCCTGCAACAGAGCGTCAGACCCAGAGTTAATCAGGTAGCCCGCCGCTTTTATCACTCCGCTTAAGAATGGGTTTTGCAACAAAGCCTGTTTGACGATGCAGTCACAACGCGGCATCCGGGATGCCAGGATCACATAATCAAGAAGGCTGGGATGATTCGCCACGATCAGACACCCGGTATCTTGCTGAAACTTTTCATCACCGGTAAACCGGTAATCCATCACTCCCACCCTCCGTAATCCACTCAGAAAAAACCTAAAACTATTACGGATGCTGTTTAGCGTCATTCGGTGCAATCTGTCGGGTTGCCGGATGATCAGTCGCAACAGATTAAACCAGATAATAGAAAGCAACAGCCCGCCAATTCCGAAAAGTGCGAAAAAGAATCCAGTTACCAGCCATCGCCAGATGCGATTTACCAGAGAAGACTTTTCTTCGGGTACTAGCGTTTCTCTCATCACAAATCCCGAACCCATTGCCAGCTATGGCGGCTATCTGCACTGACATTGAATAAAGAAGAGGAAGAAAGATAACCTCGCAGAAATTGCAGACTCTGCGGAATTTCTGAATTCAGATCCTCACCCGGCAATGAAATACGCTGGCACTGCAAACTATCGCCAGAAGTTAATATTATTGCTACAGCGTAAGGTAGAAACTCAGAATTTACCGATTCGTTATATATATCTGGGATTTCACCATCAAAATCGACCAGCATGACGCTGGAAGCACCGGTTGCCAGCATCGACTGAGCTTCCAGTATCCCTTGCTGAAAACTGTCTTTTCCGGCTGCTAATGAGGTTACCGGCAACGGATTTTTGCTAATAATGGTAAGCCAACCTGCTGCGGTATTATGTACTGACATGGAGAATTCAGTCGGAGATAAAGCGTCTTCCTCTGCCAGAGAATGCAAAATGCGCCCTGTATTCTCCAGCTCACCATGGCGGCTGGTAAAAATTGCCGCATCTACGTTGTTATTGGCGAGCAATGCAAGCCCGGCATCAACAGAAAAACGACTGCCGGTACTCATTCGACGTGCTGACATCATTGGAATTTGCTGGCTTTTGGGGTTCTCACCGGAAAATGTATTTATATCTGAGCACTGAGCCCATTGGATCCAGTGCTCACAACTATCGACTCCCGGAGCCACTGCCCGCCAGTCCAGTATATCCAATGAGAATTTCATAATGATGATCTTTGTGATTATTCCAAATTGAGACTTTATGGTATTTTATTGGAACTTGCATCTGTAATCTGACAACTTATTGAACTGGATTAAGAATTTTAGTACTCATTTATTATGAGCTTTATTAGTACTTTGCAGGTTTATCTGAACACACAAATTTTTCAATTTGATACAAAGTATTCCCTGGATGTCTGGATATACTTATTCTTTGATAAATTCAAACTGATAACCATTCTATTTAGTTAAAGATAATAGTTTAATATCAGTTAACTCCTCAGGATTAAATCCTGTAAGAAACGCCGATGAGATAAACGTGAGCCTGTGAGATAATAAATATATCAGAGAAAGAAAGGAGTCCGGTTTGCATTTTCACTGGAAAATAAATGCAAAAAGTCCCTGAATCTTTCGATTCAGGGACTATGCAATAATTGGCGGAACGGACGGGGCTCGAACCCGCGACCCCCTGCGTGACAGGCAGGTATTCTAACCAACTGAACTACCGCTCCACCGGTTCTTTCACACGTATCAGCAATCGTCTGATACCTGTTTGTTCCTGTTATTTTCCTTGTCAGGGGAAAAGGAACTAATTTGATGCCTGGCAGTTCCCTACTCTCGCATGGGGAGACCCCACACTACCATCGGCGCTACGGCGTTTCACTTCTGAGTTCGGCATGGGGTCAGGTGGGACCACCGCGCTACTGCCGCCAGGCAAATTCTGTTTCATCCATACCGCTCACCCTACATCAGGCTTGCACTACGAACCAATCTCGGAACTTCAGCTGAAAATCTACTTCAAGTCTCTAAAAACACCTTTGGTGTTGTAAGGTTAAGCCTCTCGGGTCATTAGTACTGGTTAGCTCAATGCATCGCTGCACTTACACACCCAGCCTATCAACGTCTTAGTCTTAAACGTCCCTTTAGGTGGCTTAAAGCCACAGGGAAGACTCATCTCGAGGCAAGTTTCGCGCTTAGATGCTTTCAGCGCTTATCTTTTCCGCATTTAGCTACCGGGCAATGCCATTGGCATGACAACCCGAACACCAGTGATGCGTCCACTCCGGTCCTCTCGTACTAGGAGCAGCCCCTCTCAATCTTCCAACGCCCACGGCAGATAGGGACCGAACTGTCTCACGA